>JBOGFL010000486.1:0-7821 GCA_050743285.1 Acidimicrobiia bacterium | reverse complement strand
ACCCGGCACTAGCAACAGCGGCGACATGTAGGGCCAGGACGGACGAATGATGATCGTCATCCGCTCGGAGTCGGTGTGGCCGTCGTGGATGAGCGACTGCCGTGTCGGTCCCGTCCATGACGTGGGTCCGACGCGTTCGAAGCCGGCGGCCTCGAGCTCGCCTAGAAAGCGTCGCAGCCGTTCGGGCTCGGCAGCTTCGTCGAAGGGCGGTTCATCGGTCACCGAAGGACCTCTCGGCGGTGCCCCCGGCGGCGATGTTGGCCGCGGCCGCCCCCATCGTCACACCCGTGCCTCGACAGCCGGGCGGGAGAGGGAACACATGGTCCCGCTGCTCGTTGCCGCCGAAGACCTGGCGCCACTCGATGGCAGCCTGGCAGCGCGTGCTGGCGCGCACGGCCCGCGCTGCGCCGCGAGCGACATTGTCGAACACACCGCTCGCTGTCGCGAGGTCGGTCGGACATGGAACGGGCTGATACGGCTGGCGCAACACGGGGTCGCAGACCGGGCGCGCGTCGGGATCGCGGAGCTTGTCGGCGATGTAGGCGAGGGCAGACGCGGTGAGGTCGGCCCACGATGCCCCGGTAATCGCGCCGTCGGTGAAGCCGTCGTAGAGGATGAACTCGTAGAACAGCGCGGACGGCTTGATATCAGGGAGGTGGTGCGCTTTCACTTGCTTCACGGACCTGACCGTCCGGACGTACGCCCCGATGCCCCCGATGCGCGGCGCACGGTTGCGAACCCGGGTGAGCCGTGTCAGCTCGACCGGGTTGGTCAGCTGCCACTTCCCGGTGCGGTACCGCTCGCCAGTCGGCTCGTGCCGGCCGACCTCGGGGATGCCGAAATGCTCGCCCCACGCGACCGCTGGGACGACGTCGACGGAGAAGGCAAACGCCAGCTGCCCGAGCTGGTCGAGGACCCGCTTAACGCGCCGCGACTCCCACCGGTACTCCGCTGCGGCGGCGCGGATGTACTGCTCACCGGGAACGCGGGTGGGACCGAAGTCGACCTTGAAGGACCGCGCCTGGGGTGTGAGACGACCCTGGTCCGCGTAGGTCTGGAGTGCTGTGCCGAACATCAAATACGCCGTGTCGGGGATGATCGAGCCGACGTTTTCGGTAGTCAGCCGGCCGAACACGTCGACGTCCTTGCCGGGCCAAATGGAGACCCGCCGCGCGTAGCTTCCGATCAACACATCGTCCAGCCCATGGCCGCGGAGCTGCCCGTCGGCTCGGAGAATCGACCGCACCTCGACATGGGCAGCGATGGCGACTAGTGCCCGGTCGCCCAGCGACACACGCTGGTGGGTGGTCTGGAACTCGTCCTTCAAGTCGTGCTCAGCCATCGTTGGGTCCTGGCATCGGGAGCCGGCCGGGGATAGGCCAGCTCTGGGTCAAGGTCGACCGTACGCGCGGGGTGTGACGGCTTCCTCGACCAGTCTAGCGTCGACTGCTTCGACTACTGCGGATATTGCAAATACCTTCCGGGTCCGCCATACTGAAAGCCCGATCGAAGATCTGACGCGACGAGGAGGACGACGATGTCCAGGGTCACCGCCGCGCTCCGAGAGCTCGAGCTGCCGGACAAGACCGCCGCCGACCAAGCGGCTCAGGCGGTCGCTGAGCTCAACGCGTTCCTACTCGCCCACCCGACTCCGACCGGCCGCGTCCGGCTCTGCACTGAGGAAGACGGACCGGAGACCCAGGTCGTCATCCCGGCCGTAGCCTTTCGCTTCTTCGTCGACGTCCTCGCCGAGCTGGCCAACGGCAACGCCGTCACTGTTGCGCCCGTCCACGCAGAGCTCACGACTCAACAGGCGGCCGACATCTTGAACGTGTCCCGTCCATACCTCATCAAGCTTCTCGATGAAGAGCGGCTCCCCTTCCGTCGTGTGGGCAACCGACGCAAGGTTCAGCTCGTAGACGTGCTCGACTACAAGCGACGCGACGACGCACGGCGCCAAGACATCCTCGACGAGCTGACCCGCGAAGCCGAGGAACTCGGTCTCTACGACTGAAAGACTGAAGGGCTGTGGCGTTCGCCGCCCTCTACGACGCCAACGTGTTGCACCCTCCGGGTGTGCGAGACCTGCTCGTGCGGCTCGGCCAGACGGGTCTCTTCCGCGCCAAGTGGTCGGAGCAAATCCTCGACGAGATGGTGCGAAGCATCGTTGAGCGTCGCCCCGACCTGGCGCCAGAACGCCTCGCCCGCACGCGAGAACTCATGTGTGAAGCGGTCGCCGACTGCCTTGTCACCGGCTACGAGCCGCTCATCGACGGGCTCACGCTGCCCGACCCCGAAGACCGCCACGTTCTCGCCGCCGCGATCAGGTGCAGCGCGCAGGTGATCGTGACATCCAACCTCAAGGACTTCCCAGCCGACGCGCTGGAGCCTTTCAACATCGAGGCACAAGGCCCCGACCAGTTCGTGCTGGATCTCGTGAATCTCGCCCCCGCGCGGGTTGCCGCCGTGATCCAACAGCAGTCAGCGGCGCTGCGGAGCCCGCTACGAACAGTCGACGAGTTGCTCGACGATCTCAGTCGCAGCCTTCCACGGGCGGCTGCTGCGCTTCAGGCGTTCCTGGAGGGATGAGTGTGCCCGGGAGTGACGGTTGGACCTGGCGCAACGCGACTCGCAGCTACGTTCCGAGGCTGCACAGCGCCGACCATGAGCCCTTGGCCTGGTTGATGTCAGTCTCGCTCAGGAGCAGGTACCGCCAGCCGGCGTCGACGAGCTCTGACACGTTGACGTGATTGACCCAACGTTTGGCTGCCTGGCGCTTCAGCTGGACTTCGTCAGAGCTGATGTCGGAGTCCCGCTTGACCTCGACGACCCAGTTCGTACCGTCGTTCTGGACGACGATCAGGTCGGCGTTGTAGTGGCGACCGTCGTTTGTCCACAGGATCGGGAGCTCGCCCGTCTGCAGGCGGACCCAGCAGGTGACATCCTCGGCGTCGTCGACGGCTGACGCGACCGCGCGCTCCGGCTCGGAGTCGAACCAGTCGACCCCGTACATCGACCTTCGCCAGCCGTTGTAACCGAGGCTCTTCCGGAACACACCGGTCCGGTCCTTCGTGACTTGGCGGCGACTGCAGCGGGAGCGACCGAGCGGAACGACATCGACGACCTCCTCAAACTTCGGCTTGGGGGCGAAGTGTCGGCCCTCGTCGGTTACGAGCCGCACGAGTCGTGCGATTGCGCGGTCACGGTATGCCGATAGGAGCTCGGCTGCCTTCTCTCCGAGACCGGCGACGAAGGCGTCCACAAGCCGGGCTGCGTGCACGCGCTCGTCTTTACGCGCCGGGACGACCGGCGCGCCGAGGACGGCCTCGACCAGCTCGAGTTTCGAGTCCTCCAGCGGGAAGAGCGAACGTGTCGCCTCGATCTTGTCGACGGCTGTCGATGTGACCAGCTCGGTGCGGCGGATACCATCGAAACCCTCGACGATGCGCGCGGAAACCTTGACTCGACGCAGCTCGGCTTCGGGATCGGTGGCGATCTGCTGGCCGAGCTTCGTGAAGGGGTCGAGGTCGGTGATATCGCCGAGCGAGAACGTCGACTCGACTTGGGTCATCAGCAGACGCGGGACCTTGATGGTCGGCATCGTGTCGAGCGGGAGGTACGTCTGCTCGTAGGTAGGCGACTCCTTCTGGGCCTCCTTCTGGCGGTCTTCGACGGTCGTGACGACGGCGCCTCCGACCGGAGTCGGTCCGACGGCCGCAGCCGCGCCCTCCGCGCTGGCCGGCAATTCGACGACCGGTGCCTGCACGGTCGTGGTCTCGACAGATGAGACCGTCTGCCCGTTGGCATTCGTGCGTAGCAACGCGCGCGTCCGCTGATCAACGAAGGCCTCGCTGAGAACGCCCGCCTTCTTGAGGAGGTCTTCGTACCGCTCGTGGGCCAGTACCTCGAGCGTGTCGAGCATCTCTACGTCGGTGTAGCGACCCCAGGGGAGACGAAGCCCCCGTCCAAGGGTTTGCTCGGTGAGGATCGTCGACACCGAGGCCCGCATGGACGCGATGACATAGACGTTCTTGACGTCCCAGCCTTCGGCCAGCATGCGGACGGCGATTATGACGCGCACCGGCGAGTCGACATCCTCGACGCGGTCGAGCGCTTCGAGGGCCTCCTCCGGCGCGTTGTAGTGGACAACCAGGACGCGATCGGACCAGTCGCCGCCGTCGAACTCTTGCGAGCGCAGGATCTCGCCGTACTCCTCGGCTTCCTCCGCCGTCTGCGCTACGACGAGCATGACTGGGTTAACCCAAGGCAGGCCCTTCTCGTCGGCGTACGCGTGGGCGAGCTCTGTCTTGACGCGAAGCAGGTTCAACCCGTCGGCGAGCTTCGTCTCCGAGTCCGTGCGGTCATCCTTCCGACCGACGATCACGGGCGTCTTCACGAGACGATCGGCGATTGCTGCTGCCAGCGGGTACCGGAAGATGATCGCTTCCTCCGGCGTCTTTTTGTGCGGCGTCGCGGTCAGCCCCACGATCGCGTGCGGTGTGAGGTCACGGATCGCCGCCGAGAATGCTTCCCCGTAGTAAAGGTGATGCTCGTCAGCGAACACGACGAGGTCGTCGAGGTCGTTCAAGTGGTCGTAGAACGCGGCACCCAAGCCCTCCTGGAACTTGTGGGTCTTCTTCCCGATCTTCGTGGTCGGCTTCGTGAGCGCCTGGACTGTGAAGATGAAGAGCTTCACGCGGTCTTGGTCGTCCATCTCCGCGCGCATGGCGGCGGTGTCGAAGTTGTCAGACGTGATCACGACCGGCTTCATGTTCATCGGCCCGGTCAGACTCTTAGCAGCCCCCTCCGTGAAGTTGGCGACCGTCTTCCGGAGGATGGTCAATCCTGGCGTCACGACCGCGAAGTTCCGCACTCCCTTGGCCGCAGCGAGGTACTCCATCGCCGCCGCGAGGATGTAGGTCTTGCCGACTCCCGTCGCGGAGTCGACCACTGCTTCAAATGGCGCTGGCTTGTCGTCGACGTCGTAGTGCTGTGAGAGCTCGATGATGATGCTCTCCAAGGCCTCGCGGTTGGGGTCGCGAAGATCCAGGCGCGCACTGATGTCCGCGATGAGGGCGAGATCGACGTCGACACCGTTCACGTCGCGTTGGCCGCCTCGATCCCGACACCCGGCTCCATGAGTTCGACCGCTTCAGCCCAGTCGAGCACCTGGGCGAGCTGGCTGTGTGCGCGCCGGTGCTGTCGGTACTCCTCGAGGATGGAGCCGGGGATCTTGCGCATGGTCGATCCCGGCCGAAGCTCCTTCAGCACGGCCCGAGCAGCGGGATCGATTGCCGTGCCGCACACCACCGCGCGCTCGTCGACGCCCAATGCGCCGATAAGAACCCGGATGGCCTCCTCGCCCACGAGCCCATCCACGACAGCCAAGCGTGTACGCCCTTTTCGGCCACAAAACGGTGGCTCCTCGATGAAGTCGAAGCCGAGCTGCGCAGCCGTGGCCTCGCAGAGCGCGCCGTTCGTGGCCCACTCGGCAAGCACGACACGGCCCTCGTCGTCCTCGAACATCGACGGAGCGACATCGAGGACGCGGAAGCCACCACCGCCTGACCAGCTCGCCGCTTCTGTGACGCCTCCTACGTCCTGGCCCTTGACCACCTTGGTGAGGCGCGGCAGAGCGAACGTGGCCACGGTGTCGGCGCTCCACTCGATGCCGACCCAGCGACGACCCAACTTGTGCGCAACGGCCGCGGTCGTCCCGGAACCGAGGAAGCAATCAACCACGATGTCCCCGGGATCCGACGCGATATTCATGACCCGGTGGAGAAAGCGCTCCGGCTTTGGTGTTCCGAACATCGCATCGCGGCCAAAGAGCCGAGTGATTTCGGACTTCGCCTCCCGGTTGTCACCGACGTCATCGTGTGGCCAAATGGTTGTCGGCACCAAGCCGAGCAGTTCGCTCTGGAACCGCTTCCGAAACGGGAAACTGGTTCCCGTTCGCCCCCACCACAGCCTGTCGTCCGCCCGCAACGCCTCGAACGTCTCCTTCGATACGGACCACCACCGGTTCTCGCGAGGCTTGAAGGTGTCGCCGTCAGGGCCGGTGACCTCATACTTGCCTTCCGAGTAGGCGTGCGATGCCGTGAGGTCGGAGCGGCGCCATGGCCCTCGGGGATCGTCGTCGGGGTTCCAGAACTCTTTGTCGCTCAAGGCTGTCCGGTCTATGCGGTTTCGCACCCACGCGTCCTTCGACTTTGCGTACACGAGCACGTAGTCGTGATCGGTGGAGAAGTGCTGCGCCGAGTTGTTCCGCGCGTGGATCTTCTGCCAGATCACGGTCGCGATGAAGTTTCCGGCGCCGAAGACCTCGTCGAGGACGCATCGAGCGCGGTGGACTTCGGCATCGTCCAGATGCAGCCACACGGACCCGTTCTCCGAGAGAAGTCGGCGAACCTGTAACAGCCGGTCGCGCATCATCGTGAGCCAGACGGAGTGCTCCAGCGCGTCGTCGTAGTGTTCGAACGCCTGCCCAGTGTTGAACGGCGGGTCGATGTAGCAGAGGCGAACCTTGCCGGCGTAGTTCCGAGCGAACTCGGGAAGCTCCAGCAAGCAGGTCAAGCCGTACAGCGCATCTCCACGGATAAGGAGATTGTCGCTCGCGCGTGTCGGATCGGGTCCGACGTCACCCACGGAGGCGACGTTGTGTAGGAGACGCGTCTCCGCAACGCGGTAGTCGCTCGCCGGCACCCACTCGTAGCGGCCGTCCTCGTGGGCGAGGAGGCGCATGTCTTTGTTGGTCCACGTCAGCTCGAGTCGGCCCGAGTAGGTGGACGCCATCTCCTTCACCGTATTCGAGACATCGGGAGCTCAGAGGTCAATCCCGATCCCCCGGTCCAGCGACCGCTCGGGCGCCGCGTGAGCGAGTTGGTCGATCCGGTGACGAGCGCGTGCCGTGGTGGCGTCGCGCTCTGCGATGCGGAGTCGTGCTTCGGCGGCATGAACGTCCGCGACGTAGGGGGCCGCTCGGTCCTCGGCTTCGCTCAACGTCGCTTCGACGGCGACGAGGCGCTGCTCAGCCTCCGCGATCGCCCTCTTAAACGCTGGCCGGCGCCAGATCGGCGTTCCATTCCAGGAGCGACGGCTGCTCTGAATCTCGCGTTGGACCTGCCGGGCCGCGTTCTCGGCGTCGCGCACCGACCGGAAGTGTGGCGCGGCGCGCTCAGCGGCCTCGACAGCGGCGCAGCGCGCGGCAGCGAGCGCGTGCTCAGCGGAACGCCGGTCGAGTGCTGGCGCCTGGCGAACGAGGTTGCGACGCTGGACGACTGCTGGTGCATCGGCACGGTCGTTCGTGAGCACTCGTTCAAGCGCGTCGCGCGCGCTCCTGTTGTCATCGGTTACGACGAGCAGGTGGTTCTCGTTCCGACCGCGGGTCGCGCCTACGTAGAGGCTGCGGTGGGTGGTGGCTTGTGTGACGACGGCGAGGCTGATGTCGACGGTGTCGCCTTGGTGTCCATGGGCGGTGGCGGCGTAGCCGAGGCGTACGTGGCCCCTTGTGTACTCGGCCGGCAGGGTCGCATGGCCGTGTCCGCCGAGGTGGGACACAGTGAGGCTGCCGTCGCGATGGACGGCTCTCACGACCCACCGATCTCGGTTGCGGACCGGCTCGCCGTAGTCGGAGCGGATGGTGCGGTCGTTGCGCCGGGTGACGACGTGGTCGCTGACAGCCGCCAACTCGTTGCCTGCGACACGAACGGCCCGCACACCGAGCTGGCCCGCGTCACGGCGTTGTTGCTGGATCGCGTGGTTGAGCGCGTCCACCTGGTCGTTGGTCTCGGCGATGACGGCGACGCTGCGCCCGTTGGC
>JBOGFL010000485.1:0-3972 GCA_050743285.1 Acidimicrobiia bacterium | reverse complement strand
CGCGCGTCGGCCGCCTCTCTTGCGTCCCGTTCTGCGGCACGCCCTGCCTCGGCCTCGTCGAGCCGGCGTTGGAGCACGGCCTGGTCGCGTCCGGTCTCCTGGTCGCGGGTGCGGCGGATCTGGCGCTCGGACCGCAGCGCGGCGTTGGCCCGGTCAGCCTCCTGCTGCGCGGCGGTCCGTGCGCTCTCTTCGCGGGCGACGGCGATTTCGAGCTGATTGATCCGGACGCCACTCGCTTCACGCTCCTGCTCGACAGCCTGTTCGTTGACCGCCTGCTCGTAGAGGGCGCGGATCACCCCGAGGCCGAACTCCCATCCATCCGGACGGGCCGCGACGAGGGTCGACGCGAGCAACGGAAGGTCTGACCGGTCGGCGGCTTCGGTCACGAGCTCGACCGCGTCGTCGACGCGCCACCGCTCGAGCGCGTCCTGCACCTCCGTCCGGCCGAGATACCCGGCCACGGCGAGCTCGCGGAACGTGTTGCCGCTGTCGAGCGCCTGGCGAAGCTGCTGGCGGGCGGCGCCGCGCCCGAGACCGCGAGGATCGAACTCGAACAACCGTCGTAATGCGGGCGGCACGTCGACCGGGTCGAGTGACTTCAGCGCGTCGGCCGCCGCCTCGAGCAGCGGCTCGAGGAGTGACTCCGGGACTCGGGGCACTGCTCCCGGCTCGGTCATCGGCTGCGACGCAACCCGTAGACTCGGCCCGACGGGCCCGGAGGGAGCGCAATGCAGGCCAGGTACGAGGAGCTTCGGCTGGAGACCCGCGGCGACGGCGACATCCTCGACGTGACCCTCGACGCCCAGAAGGCGGTCGACAACTCGGGCCTTGCCGACGGGCTCTGCACGGTGTTCGTGGCGCACTCGACGTGCGGCATGACCACCATCGAGTGCGAGCCGGGCTGCAACTCAGACCTCAATGCGGTGCTCGAAGGGGTCGCCCCCGCGGAGCGCACCTGGGAGCACAACGTCCGCAACGCCGACACCAACGGCCACAGCCACGTGCGGGCCGCGCTGGTCGGGCCGTCGGTCACGATCCCGTTCCGGGCCGGCGAGCTCCAGGTTGGCACCTGGCAGAAGATCGTGTGCATCGACTTCGACGACCGACCCCGCACCCGCAAGGTCGTCGTTCAGCTCGTCGGCGAGTAAACGCACCGCGGCGGTCACGCCCCCGCGGGCTCCTCCACTGCCAGGTGCTCGATCGCCGCCTCCGAGGCGCCACACCAGCGGCACGACACGTCCACGAACTCCTCGTCGAGCAGCTCCTCGTCCTCCACCGTCAGGTCGCCGCCCACGGTGAAGTGATGGAACGACCGCGTCCGGCGGGTCGCGACCACGTCGAAGCGGGTCAAGTTCCCGCACTCCCGGCAACGAAACCGCACCGCCATGCGGCCAGCTTACGGGCCGGGCCCTCGAATCCCTCCGATACGAACGTACGTTCGCTACACTCCGTGCGCCATGGCACTTCCCCGCCCGGTCAGCTTCGACGAGCTCGGCACGCCACTGGCGAAGGTGACGTTCGTCATCATCGATCTCGAGACGACGGGCGGCGCGCCGGGCCAGGACCGGATCACCGAGGTCGGGGCCGTGAAGTACCGGGGCGGCGAATGCCTCGGCACGTTCCAGACCCTGGTCAATCCCGGCGTCCCCATCCCGCCGCTGATCACGGTGCTGACCGGCATCACCGAGTCGATGGTCGCACCCGCGCCCACGATCGCGGCGGTTCTCCCGCCGTTGCGCGACTTCCTCGGGCTCTCGCTCGTTCCCGACGAGCGACCGCCCGACGCGGTGATCGTCGGGCACAACATTCGGTTCGACCTCGCGTTCCTCAACGCCGCGTTCGCCGCGCACGGCTTCGGGCCGCTCCCCCATCGCCACATCGACACGCTGCGGCTCGCGCGCCGCCTGCTGCGCGATGACGTACCCAACCTGCGGCTCCTCACCCTCGCGCGGCACCTGCGCGCCCCGACGGTGCCGTGTCACCGCGCCCTCGAGGACGCACGGGCGACCGCGGAGGTCCTACACGCGCTTCTCGAACGCTCCACCGCCCTGGGAGTCCTCGGGCTCGACGACCTGCTCGCGTTACCGACGCTCGCCGGACATCCGTCCGCCGCCAAGCTGTCACTCACCGCTCGTCTCCCCCGCGCCACCGGCGTCTACTTCTTTCGCGATGCCGCGGGACGGGTGCTGTACGTCGGGAAGGCCGCCAATCTCCGAGCCCGGGTTCGCAGCTATTTCGGGAGCGACGACCGCCGGCGTGTGCCCCAACTCTTGCGCGAGACCGCGAGCGTCGATCACCGGTGCTGCGCCGGCCCGCTGGAGGCGGCGGTGCGTGAACTACGCCTCATCCAGAGCCACGAGCCGCGCTTCAATCGCCAGTCGAAAGCATGGCGGTCGTACGTCTCGATCGAGCTCACGCTCCGCGAGCGCTTCCCGCGATTGTCCATAGTCCGCGAGCCGCGCCAGCCGGAAGGGTGCGCGCTCGGACCGCTGTCGTCCCGACGTTCGGCGCAGCTGGTGCAGGAAGCCATCGAGACCGCACTGCCACTACGGCGGTGCACCCGCCGGGTCGGCCGCCGGGCACCGCTCCTCGGCTCGCCCTGCGTCCCCGCGCAGCTCGGTGTGGCCCATTGTCCGTGCAGTGGCGAGACCTCGGAGATCGACTACGCGACGGTCGTCGACCGGTCCGCCCGGGCGCTGACCACCACTCCCCGGTTACTCCTCGAACCCATCGAAGCCCGGCTGCGAGGCCTCGTGGGCCGCGAGCGCTTCGAAGAAGCCGCCGTCACCCGCGACCGCCTGCGGGCGCTGCTGCGCGCGCTCGAACGACGACGGCTGGTCGGTGAGCTGCACGCGGCTGGCTACCTCCGCCTCGAAACGGCCCACGGTGAGGTCGAGCTGCAACACGGGCGCCTGGTGCTCGATGACGAGCCGCCGCCGGCGCCGCTGGCGCCGGGACCCCTGCCCCGCGAGGCCATCGACGAGGTGCTGCTCGTGGCCCGTTGGTTGCGCGAGGAAGCCGGGCACGGGCGGGTTCGGGTGCTCGAAGTGGAAGGGACGCTGGCGTCCTCCCTCGTGCCGCTGCCGTCCTACGAACCGGTGCGGCGGCCCGCGGTGTTGCGCAGCCGCTGAGAAGAGCGGGCTGTGGGCCGAGCCGGGCGGTTCGCCGCGGCCGCCACCGGCTCGAGATCGGGAGTCGGGCGCTTGGCCGCGCGCCGGGAAACACGCTGCTTCGGAGCTGCCCGCTCAGCCTTCGATGTCGACGCCGACCCCTTCCGGTAGCGGTTGACGAGCGCGCGCCCCCCGACCAGGAAGAGCTGCACGAAGATCGCGGCCGCCAACGCCCACAGGACGACGACGACGGCCAGGCGGGCGTAGCGCCCGGCGCCGGTCCCGATGATCACGTCGGCGAGGTCGAACGTCGTGAGGAGTCCGAACTTGCGCGCCGGGAACACGACAACGGCGGCGCCCAGCGGAAGTGCCACGATCCAGGCGAGAAGCCGAAGCGGCCACGCGACATGGTCGGGTGCCAGCTTGCGGTCTGCTCGGCGCGCCGTCCGCCGCGCCTTCTTGGCCGCCTCCGCCGACGACTTCGTGTCCGACGCCGGCTGCCCGGGATCCGCGACCAGGGCGTCGGACGCCGCGGCGGACGAAGAGGCGACCGCCGACGCCCCGAACACCGCGGTGCCGCCACCATTGCCATCGGGCCGCGCGTCGGTTCGACGGACCTTGAGGATCTGGCCGCAACGCTGACAGACGAACGTCGGCTCGTTCGCGAGCTCAGCGATCGGGTAACGCGCGCGACAGTTCGGGCACTCCAGAGCCTTCGCCATGCGCTACTCCGGCCCTTCGGCTTCACGCGCGGCAACGCTGACCCGCACGAAGGCGTCGAGTGCCGCTTCGCCCCGCCCATCGTCGATGACCTGCTGGGCGGTGTCGATGCCGGCGCCGATGTCGTCGGCAAGACCCGCGA
>JBOGFL010000484.1:0-1667 GCA_050743285.1 Acidimicrobiia bacterium | reverse complement strand
CCCTTGAGGTCGGCGGCCCGGACCCCGGCGATGCGCAGCTGGTCGAACTCGTTGTACTTGCCCACCCCGGCGAACGCGATGCGGTCGTATATCTCACTGATCTTGCGGAGGTTGCTGGAGGGGTTCTCGGCGCAGATGAGGATGCCGCCCTCGAAGGTGACCGCGGCCAGGCTCCGGCCTCGGGCGATGCCCTTGCGGGCGTAGTCGGCCCGGTCCTTCATGAGCTGTTCGGGCGGGACGTAGAAGGGCAGCGTCACAACCCTCTCCCCTCCTCCCGACCGCCGAGCAGCGCACCTGCCCGCGCCTCAATGTCTTCGTCGGCGACGCGCTGGAAGCCGTCGGCACCGATCACCGCGACGGTCGGGTAGATGCCTCGCACGAGGTCGGGACCGCCCGTGGCGGCGTCCTCGTCGGCCGCCTCGAACAGTGAGCGCAGGGCGAGATCGATGGTCTCGTCGGCCGGCCTGGCGTCGCGCCAGCCGGCATTGATCCAGTTGCGGGCGTGCACGCCGCCGGAGCCGTGGGCCTGGTAGTCGGTCTCTTCGTACTTTCCGCCGGTCACGTCGAAGCTGAACACGCGGCCTCGTCCCCGTCGCTCGTCGTAGCCGGCGAAGAGAGGCACCACGACGAGGCCCTGCATGGCGGCGGGCAGGTTGCCCCGCACCATCGCGGCCAGTTGGTTGGCCTTCCCCTCGAGCGAGAGGCGCTCGCCCTCGATCTTCTCGTAGTGCTCGAGCTGCGTTTGAAAGAGCCGCACCATGTCGATCCCCGGCCCGGCGACGCCGGCGATCGCGATCCCGGAGTGGTCGTCAGCCGGAAACACCTTCTCGATACGGCGGCTGGCGATCTGATAACCGCTTGTCGCCCTCCGGTCACCCGCCATCACCACGCCGTCGGCGAACCGGATTGCAAGGACGGTCGTGCCGTGCGCGGCGGACTCCAACGCCGACGCTCCCCCGGCGCCGGCCGCGGGCATTGACGCATCGGGCGCGACCCGCCGCAACACCTCGACAAAGTTCGGACCCGGATCACTCCCGGGCCCGAAGAACGGCAACTGCATGTCAGTCATGCGGCAACGAGGTTATCCGGCCCCTGCCCCGACGAGCTCCCTCGTGCGCGCGTCCGCGAGCAACAAGCTCCTTCTGCTCAGAGAATCGTTCTCTATTGACCCCCTTTCTGGACATAGGATTTTATGAACTCCTCCGCATTGTCCTCGAGGACGGTGTCGATCTCGTCGAGGAGTTCGTCGATGTCCTCCTTGACCTTTTCGCCGCGCTCGGACTTCGGGACCGCGACGTCGGCGTCCTCTTCGACGCGCTCCTTCGGCGCCGGTCGCTGCTTGCGTTCGCGTTCAGCCATGCCGTCCTCCTACGACGCCAGCCGGGCCACCAACTCGGCCGGCGTGCTGCACTCCTCGAACAACTTCTCTACGTGCTCCTGTGTACCTCGGAGCGGTTCCATCATCGGGATACGGCGCAACGGATCGGCGCCGACGTCAAGGATCAAGCTGTCCCAGTTTGCCGCCACCACCGCCTCCGACCAACGCGCGAGGCACTGACCGCGGAAGTACGCCCGGGTCGAGGGCGGCGGGTCGTTGATGGCGGCTTTCACATCGGCGTCGTCGACGAGCCGCTCGACGCTGCCGGCGCGTACGAGACGCTCGTACA
>JBOGFL010000483.1:0-2264 GCA_050743285.1 Acidimicrobiia bacterium | reverse complement strand
TTTCTCCTCACTTGTGTGCAAGCGCGACCCGGCGTCGGTCTGACCCGAACCCTCACGTTGCGCGGACACCGTGCGGCGGCCAAGGGGCCGCCACACGGTTCGGTACGCTCGACCTCCGTATGCGGCTGACCTCCGGCGCCCGGAACGCGCTCATCGCCCTCGGCGCCGTCGTCGCGCTGGTTCTCGGCGCCGGCATCGTATGGGCCGTCGGACGGGAAGGCGACTCCGGCACCCTCGCGAAGGCCACCGAGACGACCGCGACGACCGCGGCCGCGGTCGAGCTCGACGAGTCGACGATCGCGACCACCACCGGTGCTCCGATCGACGTCTACACCGAGCCCGTGGCGGGCAGCGCGGTCCAGACGACCCTGAGCCCCATCACCGAGTATCAGATCCCGAGGACGATGCTCGTGATCGACGAGCAGCCCGCCGAGGCGGATGCGCCCGAGTGGCTCCAGGTCCTGCTGCCGATGCGGCCCAACGGCTCGACCGGCTGGATCGAGGCGTCGAGCGTGACACTCTCCACGACAACCTACGAGATCAGGATCGAGCTGGGCGCGCACAAGCTCACGCTGCTCAACGACGACGAGGTGGTGTTCGAGACCCAAACCGTGAACGGCAAGGAGAGCACGCCCACGCCGCTCGGCCAGTACTACGTCACCGATCCTGTCGACCTCCAGGACCGGCCGACGGGAGCGTACGGCGCCTACGCGTTGGGAATCTCCGGTTACTCGGACGTGCTGCTCGAGTTCAACGGCGGGCCGGGCCAGATCGCCGTCCACGGCACCACCGAGACGTCGTTGCTCGGCCAGGACGCGTCCAACGGCTGCATTCGCGTCGACAACGAGTCGATTCTCCAGATCGCCAACGCGGTTCCGGTCGGCACTCCCGTCACCATCGTCGCCTGATGAGCTGCGTTCATCCCGCGAATTCGCGGATCAGGCGCGCCATCTCGTCGCCCCGCTCGAACGGAAGCCAGTGTGCCGCGTTGTCGACGACGGTGAGGCGCGCATCGGGGACCTCGGCTGCGTAGGTCTCGGCGTGGGCCAGCGGGACGAGGCCGTCGTCGGCACCCGCGATCACAAGGGTCGGCGCGGTGACGCGGCGCAGCCGCCCCCGAAGCTTCGGGTTGTGTAGGTAAGGGTCCCAGCCGAGCCGGGCGGTTGCGCCGAGCGCCTTCCAGATCGGCAACACCATCTCGATGGGGATCTCGACGAATTTCCCGACGTCGCCGGAGAACTCCGCCATCGCGTGCATCCCCTGCGCGATTGGATGGGACTGGTCCGAGAACATCATCTCGGCGAGCTCGGCCGGCGTGCGGCCGAACAGCTCCTCGATGGGCGCGTTCGGGAGGTACAGGCCCACCGGGTTCACCAGCACCAGCCGGCCGACCTTCTCCGGGTAGCGAGTGGCCAGCTCGGCGCCCATCCAGCCGCCCAGCGACAGGCCCGCAACCGTCGGCGCGTCGAGCTCGAGCAGGTCCCACACGTCGAGCAGATGGAAGACGGCATCCTCCATGCCGTCGATCTGCTCGATCCCCTCGGACTCGCCGAAGCCGGGAAACACCGGCACCAGCACCTCGAAGGTGTCGGCCAGCTCATCCAGCGCGGGCATGCTGGTCTCGCCCCCGGCGGAATGGAAATACACGAGCGGCGCCCCGGCACCCCCGCGGAACAACTGGATCTTGCCGATCGGCGCGTCGACGAACTGCTCTGTGAGGGTCTGGGACACTACGCCGCCGCCTGACCGGGCTGGTGGACGGGCTTGCCCTCGGGGAACTCCTCCCGCAGGCGCGGCATGACCTCCTCGGCGAAGAGTGCCATGTTCCGGCGCGTCAGGTCGGCGGGCAAGCTGCCGAGCTGGAACAGCCCGAGCAGGTTGCCGGTCCCGAGCTGGCGCAGGCTGTCGACCAGGAGGTTGGTGACGGTCTCGGGAGACCCGACGATCGCGTAGCGACCGTCGACGACCTGGTCCCAGGTTTCCAGGTTCAACATGAACGTGCCCGCGCTCTTGAGGATGCTGCCCAGCGAGCGGACCGACGTGTACCCGGGCGGCTGGATCGTGATGCCGGGAAGCAAACGCTTCACGAAGTACCAGAGGTGCTCCTCGTACTCCCCCCGCGCCTGTGCGTCGGTCTCGGCGACGTAGATCGGGACGAGCCAGCCCGCTTGGAGCGGATCAGCCTGGTAGCCCTCGGCCTCGCACGCGTCGCGGAACATCGAGAAGTATCGCTTGAACACGTCGAGGTGGAAGTAGGGGATGCC
>JBOGFL010000482.1:0-4640 GCA_050743285.1 Acidimicrobiia bacterium | reverse complement strand
GACGTGCACTGGGCAATCCTCGTGCATCAGGATTTCCAGGGCCGCCACTACTACGGCCACTTCGGCGGGGATCCCGACGCCCGCGAGCAGTACCGGAGCCATCAGGCGTTCGCGCTCGCCGAGCGCTTCGCCGACGACTGGGACCAGATCGCGTTCGACCCGAACTACGACACGCTTCCCCTCGAGCACTTCGAGGAGCGCGTCCGGGCGGTCTTCGACCACCCCCACTCGCTCTAGTCCCGGGTCAACGCAGGAGGGCGCGTATCCGGCGGGTGTACTCCTGGGTGAGGCGGCGCGCTTCTTGATCGGTGACGCTCTCGGCCCACACGTGTGTGAGCGGCTCTTCGGGGTCGGGGAGGACGAGCGCCCAGCCGCGGTCGTGAACGATCTTCACCCCGTCGATCAGCACGAGGTCCTCGTCGTCGATCTGCTCGACGAGCTCCCGCATCACCGCTCCCTTCCGCTCCCACGGAGTCGAGACCATCTCGTGCGCGATGTGAATACGGGGAAGCTCTTTCACGACGGTTGACAGCGGGCGCTCGGTTGCGGCCATGAGGTCGAGCACCTTGATCAGGGTCGCCTGGGCGTCGAACGCGGGTATGAAGTCGGGCCAGATGAAGCCGCCGTCGGGCGCGCCGGCGAAGGTGATGTTCTGTGTCTCCGCAACTTGCATCAGGCTCGCGGGTGCGAGCTCGGTCCGGATGACTTCGGCACCGCGCGCCGCCGCCAGCCGCTCGGCTTCGGCGCTGACGGTGAGTGGCAGTGCGATCCGGGCCCCTGGGTGCGCCTCGGCGACGAGCGAGACGAACGCCAGCAGCGCCTGGTGGTGGTCGAGGATCTCGCCGTCGTCGTCGACGAGGACGCCGTACTCGCCGTCCTGGTCGATGATGAAGCCCAAGTTGCTCCCCGAGGCGCGCACCAGGTCCGAGACCCGCTCGATGCGGGGTCGGGGGTCCTCGGCCGCCGCGGTCGCCGACGCCGTGCTCGGGAACGGATTGACGGCCAGCACCTCGGCGCCGATGCGCGCTAACACCGCCGGCATCACAATCGACGCCGCACCAAAGGAGTAGTCGAGGACGACCTTGAAGCCCTGCTCCCGGAGCCGCACCTCGTCGACGGAGTCCTCGAGCGCGGCGGTGTAGAACTCGATGGTGCGAGGCGGGTAGACGATGTCGCCGATGTCGCCGGCGAACGCCCGCCGGTAGTCCTCGCGGGCCATGAGGCGCTCGATCTTGCGCTGGCCGACCTCGTCGATGTCACGCCCGGCCGCGTCGAAGAAGCGCATCTCGACGACGTCGGGCTCGCCCGGCGCGAGGCGCACCGTGATCCCACCGGCCGCCTCGCCGTTCCGGACCTGGTAGCGGGTGAGCGGCACCGTCGAGAGCTCGAGGTCCTCGACATTGGTGCCCGCGAGGTTCAACCCTCCGATCACCGCCCGCTTGAGTGCCCGCCCGATACGGCTGGTGTCCCGGCTGGTGGCGACGACCGCGCCCTTCTTGAGCGAGGTCCCGTAGGCGGTGGCGAGACGGACCGCCAGCTCCGGTGTGATGTCGACGCTGGCCAGGCCGCGCACGCCCCGCCGCCCGAACAGAGTGCGGGCGCCCCGGCTCTCCCACACGATCGACGCGTTCACCACCGCGCCCGCCTCGACGGACTTGAACGGGTACACCTTTACGCCCGGGTTCACGACCGCGTGATCGCCGATGAAGCACTCGTCGCCGATCACCACGCCCTCCTCGACGCGGGCGTTGTGACGAATGTCGGTCGACCGACCGATGACCGCGCCCCGGCTGCGGACGCTATGCCCGATGTACACGTGGTCGTGGCACACCGTACGTTCGACGAACGCGTCGCCTCGGACCACGACGTCGGTTCCGAGCACCGTGTAGTCACGCAGGTGCGCGCCGGCTTCGACGCGGCAGTTGTCGCCGATGACGACCGGCCCTTCGATGCGGGCGTCGGGATCGATCTCGGCGTCCTCCCCGACCCACACGCCTTCGCCCAGCTGGAATCCGTCGATGTCGACCGCGACCCGCCCGTCGAGCACGTCGCCGTGGGCCTTCAGGTACGCCTCGGGCGTACCGACGTCTTCCCAGTAGCCGTCGGCGACGTACCCGTACAGCGGCTTGCCCTGCTCGAGCATCGCCGGGAACACGTCGCTGGAGAAGTCGACGATCTCGCCCGGGGCGATGAAGTCGAGCACCCCCGGTTCGAGGACGTAGATGCCGGTGTTGATCGTGTCGGAGAAGACCTGTCCCCACCCCGGCTTCTCGAGGAACCGCTCGATCGAGCCGTCGGGCCGGGTGATCACGATGCCGAAGTCGAGTGGGTGGTCCACCCGTTTGAGCGCGATCGACGCGAGCGCCCCGCTGTCGCGGTGGGCCTTGACGAACTCGGTGAGGTCGATGTCGGTGAGCACGTCGCCGGATATCACGAGGAACGTGTCGTCGAGCTCCGCCGACGCATTGAGCACCGCCCCGGCGGTGCCGAGCGGAGAGTCTTCGCTCGCGTACCGCATCATCACATCGAGCTCCTCGCCGGCGCCGAAGTAGTTACGGACCTGGTTGGCGAGGAACGCCACCGTGACGACGATGTCGTCGAACCCGTGCCGGGCGAGGAGCTTCACGACGTGCTCCATCATCGGCCGGTTGACGAGGGGGATCATCGGCTTGGGTTGGTTGCTCGTGAGTGGCCGCAGCCGCGTGCCCTCGCCGCCGGCCAGGATCACCGCCCTCACGACGCCGCCTCTTTCCTCGCCGGCCCCGGCGCCGGCTCCGCGTGGCGGGCGGCCCGACCCTCGTGCAGCGCCCGGATCCAGCGGGGCAAGTACTCGATCGCGGCGTAGTAGCTCAGCACCAGCCCCACGATGGCGCAGATCCAGGCGGCCAACCGAACCAGCGTGTGCCCGGTGTCGATCCCGTCGCCGAGGCAGAAGAGCGGCAGCGCGAACATCAGTGCGAACGCGCCCGCCTTCCCGACCCACTCGACTTCAATACGTTTGGCGCCGGCGGCGATGAAGGCGAGGCTCATCGCCGCGACCGCGATCTCCCGGACCAGGATCAGCACACCGATCCAGAACGGCACGCTGCCGTCGACGATGAGCGCGATGACCGCGGTGCCGAGCAGGACCCGGTCGGCGACCGGATCCATCACTGTCCCGACGACGCTCTTCTGGTCGAAATGCCGCGCGATGTACCCGTCTATCCAGTCGGTGGCGCCGAGTATCGCCAACAGCGCCGCCGCCGCCACCCGATCTTCGACTCCGAAGAGCAGCCACAAGAACAGCGGCACGCACAGGAGCCGGATGAAGGTGATGAGGTTGGGAATGGTGAGGATGCAGTTGGCCGGGTCAGAGACTGGTGCCGACGCGTCCGCCATCCGCCAAGACTACGTCTCGAATTGCACGCTCACCCGCTCCGCCACGATCGGTGTGACGCGCTCGTCGATGACCGCCTGGTGATCGGGATGCGCGACGTAGGCGAGGAAGTCGTCGCTCGACGCGAACTCGGCGACGACCGCCATGTCCCACGAGGTGTCGCGGATGCCTGTGTCGTGGCCGACCTGGTAGCTCAAGATCTCCGGTATCCGCCCGGGTAGCGCAGCCAACCCGGATCGGACCGCCTCCTTCGCTTCGTCGGTCGCGGCGTCCTCCCACCGGAAGCACACGACGTGACGAAGGGTCACAAGAGGCCCTCGTACTCGCCGCCGTCGATCTGGAGCGCGGTACCGGTCACGAACCGGGCGTGATCGGAGCAGAGGAATGCCGCCACCGCCCCGAAATCGGCCGGCTCACCCAACCGGCGGGCCGGGATCGACGCGCCCACGCCGTCGAGGTCGGCCCCGAGGCTCCGGAGCCGGTCGGTGTCGTGGAAGCCGGGCTGCAGCGAGTTGACCGTCACGCCGTCACCCGCGACTTCGCGGGCCACGGTACGGAGAAACCCGGTGACTCCGGCGCGGGCGGTGTTCGAGAGGATGAGCGCGGGCTTGGGCTGGCGCACCGCGATCGAGGTGATGACGACGACACGTCCCCACTGCTGCGCCCGCATCGCCGGGATCGCCGCCTCGCACATCGCGACCACCGACACGCAATTCAGCACGAAGGCGTCGACGTAGCGCTCACTCGGTGTATCGGCGAACGCGCCCGCGGGCGGACCGCCCGCGTTGGGCACCAGAATGTCGAGCGGGCCGAGCCGCGCCGACGCTTCGGTCACGAACGCTCGCGCGCCGTCCAACGTCGAGACGTCGGCCGGTATCGCGACGGTCCCCGCGCCGAGGCGCGCGGCCGCCTGTTCGAGGCGGTCGGTATCGCGGCCGCAGATCGCGACCTGCACGCCTTCGCCGACCAGTGCCTGAGCGACGCCGAAACCGAGACCGGCCGACGCGCCCGCGACTACCGCCCGCCATCCCGCGATGCCGAGGTCCACGCGGTGACCCTAACCGTGCACCCTCATCGTCCGGTCACGCTACGGAAGTCACTGGTAGCGTCAAACGTGACGTCGGTGTCAGCAGACGACACGGAGGACGCGCGTGAACGTCGGGTTCGTCGGGCTCGGGGCGATGGGGCTGCCGATGACGCGCCATCTCGTCGAAGCGGGGCACGAGGTCACCGTCGCGTCCCGCAGTCGCGGACCGATCGAGGC
>JBOGFL010000481.1:0-14944 GCA_050743285.1 Acidimicrobiia bacterium | reverse complement strand
GGGTTGGAAGGAGCGTATCCGGCGGGCTCGAAGGGGTGACACAATTCTCGGCGACTTCCTGGCGATTGGGGTCGACGAGTTGGGCTTCTACGACGACCAGATCCTTCCTCGCTTTATCGACATGGCCCTGGGCGGTCGGGAGTTCGCCCGGCTGCGAGCACGGGTCGCGAACGGACTCGACGGCGAGGTTCTGGAAGTCGGTTTCGGTTCGGGCCGCAACGTCCCCCACTACCCGCTGACCGTCAAGCGCGTGCGGGCAGTCGATCCGGCCACGGTTGGCCGGAAGCTGGCGGTAAAACGGATCGCAGGGAGACCAGTGCCCGTCGAGTATGTCGGGCTCGACGGACAGGACCTCCCGTTAGAGGACGCGAGCGTCGACCACGCACTTACCACGTGGACGCTTTGCACGATCCCCGACGTGCACCGCGCGCTCACCGAGATCCGCCGGGTGCTGCGGCCGGGCGGTACGCTCCATTTCCTCGAGCACGGTCGATCGCCCGACCAGAAGGTCGCACGCTGGCAAGACCGCTTCACTCCGCTCACCACTCGGCTCAGTGGTGGCTGCCACCCGAACCGGCCGATCGACCAGCTGCTCGCGAACGCAGGCCTCGAGATGGCGCGCTTGGAGAACTACTACACGCGGGGCCCGAAGTCGCTCGGCTACATGTTCGAGGGAGCGGCCACGAAACGCTGACGATGACGGGCTGTCCACGCGCGGGCGTTGCTTCCTGGCTACTCCTCGGCGACAACGGCCGGAACGCCTGCCTGGTGGAGCGTCTCTCGCATTCGGACTGCGACGACCGCGCCCGATGCCGCGGTGACCAGGGCCACGCCCAGGATCGCGGAGCCGAAGCCGAGGGCGTCAGCGGTGAGCCCGACCAGAAGGCCGCCCACGGCGTAGCCGAGGTCGCGCCAGAGGCGATACACCCCGACCGCCGAGGCGCGCCACTGCGGGTGGGCGAGGTCGCCAATGGCCGCGATGAGCGTGGGGTAGACGGCCGCGGTGCCCAGGCCCATGGCGAGTGCGGCGAGGCACCAGCCGAGGAATCCGTCGGCAGCCACGAAGCCAGTGATCGCGGCCGCTTGGAGCCAGAGCCCGCCGACGATGAGCGGCTTGCGGCCGACGCGGTCCGACCAGGCGCCGGTGAGGAGCTGGGCCAGGCCCCATGATGCGGGATAGAGCGCGGCGACGATCCCGATCCGATCGATAGCAAGTCCCTCGCTCGCGAGGAAGATCGGCAGCAGGCCCCACGCCATGGCGTCGTTGAGGTTGTTCACGAGCCCGGCCTGGCTCACGGCGGACAGCGACGGCTCGCGCACCGACGTCTCGATGAAGGTGTCGCGGAATCGGCGGCCGGCGGGCACGGGTGCGTGACTTTGCGCTTCCTCGCGCGCGTGACCATGGGTTTCGCGCACGAGGAGAGCCGAAAGGATTAGGCCGGCAAGCGCGACGCCGATTCCGAGGATGAAGGGGGCGGGGCGCGGTCCGTACGAGGCGGCAAGCGCGCCGGTGACCGCGGCCGCGACGGCGACCGCGCCGTAGCCGGCGGCCTCGTTGAGGCCAAGGGCAAGCCCGCGGCGGTGTGGCCCGGCGAGATCGATCTTCATGTTGACCGTCGTCGACCACGCCAGACCTTGGTTGACGCCGAGGAGCACATTGGCGGCGACCACCCAGCTCCAGCTCGGTGCCCAGATGATCATGGGGGCGACGGGCAGCGCGGCGATCCAGCCGATCACGAGCACTGGCTTGCGCCCGAACCTGTCGGAGAAGTGGCCGGCGGCAAGGTTGGCCGCGGCCTTGGTGATGCCGAACGCGACGAGGAAGGCGAGCGCGGCGGCGGCCGACGTGATCCCGAAGTCCTCTTCCGCCAGCAGCGGCAGCACCGTGCGCTCGATGCCGACCATGGCGCCGACGAAGGCGTTGACGACGACGAGCAGGGTGAACTGGCGCCAGTTCGCCCGAAGGCCGAGGCGGGGCCTGGGTTCGGTTGCAGTCACCGCCGGGTGGGTAGGCCGGCTACCTCCCAGGCGCCGGCGCCGCCGGCCAGGTTGGCCACCGTCACGCCTTGGCGCTGAAGGAGGCTGGCGGCGGTGGCGGAGCGCTCGCCGTGGCCGCAGAACGTGATCACGTCGGCGGCGCGCGGGAACGCCGGCACGTGGCCTTCGGCGATGGCGCCGAGCGCGACGTGGGTCGCGCCGGGCAGGGTCAGCACTTCGAGTTCCGCCTGTTGGCGGACGTCGAGCAGGACGGCACCGTGCGCGTGGCGGCGCGCCGCGTCCGCGGGAGCGACCTCCTCGACCGACGCTATGGGCAGATCGGCGCGCGCCCACGCGTCGACGCCACCATCGAGCCATCCGGCGACGTCGTAGCCGATGCGATTCGCCAGCGTGACGGCCGCGTCCCGCCGTTGGTCGCCGACGAGGAGGATGATCGGGGCTCCGAACGGCACAACCCAGCCGAGCCAGGACGCGAACGCGGGGCGTAGCTCGATGGAGACCGCGCCCATGGGGTGCGCGCCGGACCACTCGTCGGTCGGGCGGGCATCGACGAGCCACGCGCCGCGTTCCACGGCTGCCGCGATCTGGTCGGGGTCGAGCGGGACGGGCTCGGTGAGCTCGCTGAGCAGGGACGCGCCGCGCTGGTTCACGTCCTGGAGATGGCGGTAGTAACGCGGGAAGGTGCCGAAGCCGGCGGTGAGTTGGCGGACGAATTCGTTCTCGTCGTCGACTTGGAGGAGCGGGTTGGTGCGCTTCTCCGAGCCGATCGTCGGGTTCGTCACGGGACTGGCCGCCGCGAGGCAGAACGAGCCCGCCCCGTGCGTGGGGTATACGGCGATGTCGTCGGGAAGCTCGGCGAGAAGGCGAAGACTGCGGAACTGGTCGCTGGCCAAGGCGTCAGTGCGCTGCGGACCGAGCAGGTCGGTGCGCGCGGCACCGCCGACGATCAGCGATCCGCCGGTGAACACGGCTCGCGGCCGGCCGTTCTCCTCGAGCACGTAGGCAAGGTGCTCGGGGGTGTGTCCAGGTGTGGCGAGCGCACGGAGCACGACGCCGTCGAACTCGACGCGATCACCGTCCTCGAGGATCCGGTCCGCGTAGTCCGCGTCGGCAGCCCGGGGCATCACGACCTCAGCCGCCGACGCCCGGGCGAGCTCGCGACTCCCACTGACGTAGTCGGCGTGGAGGTGCGTCTCGAAGCTGGACACGATTCGGGCCCCGCGCCGGTCGGCCAGCGCGACATATTCGTCGATGTCCCGGCGCGGGTCAACCACGACGGCACGGCCGTCGCCGATGTCGACGAGGTGCGCGGTGTTGCTCAGCGCCTCATCGCGCACGGAGTGGACCGTCGCTCCCATTTCGCTACGACGGCGATCGCTCATAACTCGCGGGCGAGGAAGGCGTGCCCGTTGCGTGCTACTGTTACCTCGCGGTATTTCGCGCGTACCCGCCCGCTGAGCTGCTCAGTATCAACCGCGAGTTGCGGGCTCACCGGTTGTTCCCTTCGCTCGCGGCGACCTCCACGGGCAGACCGGCCCGCTTCCACTCGGGAAACCCATCCTCGAGCCGGTGAGCCGCAAAGCCGCGCCGGCGCAGTATCCGCACCGCGTCGTTCGCATACACGCAATAGGGACCGCGGCAATACGCCACCACGTCGGTGTGACGCGAGAGCTGGTGTAGGCGCCGCTCGAGCTCGTCGACCGGAACCGACCGCGCCCCGGCAACGTGTCCGGATGCGAACTCAGCCGCGGGGCGGACGTCGATCACGGTCACATCGCCGCGGCGGAGGCGCCGGTACAGCTCGTCGCGCCCAATCGCCTCCAGGCCGTCGCGATCTCCGAGATACGCCGACGCGAGCTGTTCCACCTCGGCGACGTGCGTGGCGCCAACCGATCGCACCGCGCTCCACAGCTCGGCAACCGCGTCGCTTGCCAGCGCGTAGTAGATGCGGGTCCCGTTCCGCCGGGTATGCAGCAGCCCGGCCCGTGCCAGCATCCGCAGATGATGCGAGGTATTGGCTGTGCTCTGGCCGATCTCGGCGGCCACCTCGTCGACCGAGCGATCGCCCTGGGCGAGCAGGTCCACGATCTCGGCCCGCCGTCCGCTGGCCAGCGCCTTCGCCACCTCCGCCAGCGCCCCGTACAACGCATCCTTGGTTGACCGATCAGCCATTGGGTGCAAGGTACGCAACGCAACCTTAGTTGTCAAGAGTTCGTTTGAGTACTTGACAATCGTTGGGATCCGACGGCACGCTTCTGTGGTGCCCCGAACGCCGAACAGGTCGAGTCTGGCAGGTCGAGGGTCGCCATTGGCTCCCGCTCGAGGAGCGGCATGAAGCCATGGTCCGGCCGTTCGGCACCCGGGCGCTCGAAACAGCTCTCGCACAGGCGGGTGAGCGAGCACTCGACATCGGCTGCGGCTGCGGGGGGACCCACCCTCGAGCTCGGCAGTCAGGTGCGTGGCGAAGGATCAGCGCTCGGATTCAACGTCTCCGTGCCGATGCTGGTGCGGGCCCGCGAGCGCGCCGCCGCCGGACTCGCCAACGTGACGTTCTCAGAAGCCGACGCCCAAGCTCACGAGTTCGCGAACACTTCGATCTCGGCTTCTCGCAGCTCGGGGTCATGTTCTTCGCCGACCCGGTCGCCGCCTTCGCCAACATCAAGCGCGCACTCCACCCCGGTGCGCGGTTGTGTTCGTGTGCTGGCAGGCTCTCGAGCGCAATGAGTGGATGCTGGTGCCCGGGCTGGCGATCGTCGCCGCCGGCGTGCCGCTGCCGTCGACGGAACCGGGCGCAACCGGGCCGTACCAGCTCGCCGATCGCGACTACCTCTTCAGTGTTCTCGACGCGGCCGGCTACGACACCATCGACATCGACGGGTGCGAGGCCCCGCTCACCATCGGCGGTGGCGGAACGATCGACGACGCCGTCGACTACCTCCGCAACGGCACCGGCCGCTCACTACTGGCGCAGGTCAACGAGGACACCGCCGCGAGGGCCGTCGACGCAGCCCGAGCAGCGTTGGCCCCGTTTGAGACGCCGGAAGGAGTCGTGCTGCCCGCCGCCACCTGGATCGTCACCGCCCGCCGCGAGTGACCACCGCCAAGCCTGCGAGTGCTCGAGGCACCGCACGTTCAGGCAGGTCACAATGAGGGGTCGGGTCAACCGGCGGAGCATGGAGGTGTTCTATGGGTCGGAAGGCACGACTGGATCTTGTGCTCGACTGCGCCGAACCTCAGCGGCTGGAGGGGTTCTGGCGTGACGCCCTCAGGTACCGCGTCTTCTACTCGAGCGATGCCCACGTGATACTCGTGCCCAATGACGACAGCAACGCCTCACCCCTGGTCCTGCAGCGAGTACCCGAGCCGAGGGCCGGCAAGAACCGCATGCACATCGATCTCGTGACCGACGACATCGAGGGTGAAGTCGACCGACTAGTGCAACTGGGCGCGCGGCGCCTGCATGAGGGCGTTCAGAACATCGGTGACACTCGCTGGGTCACGCTGGCCGACCCAACAGATAACGAATTCTGCGTCTGCACCGGTATCGAGTGGTGAGCGATCACGACCGAAAGCGCCTCGACCGAAGGCAGTTCGAGTTGCGTCCCGGTTGGTTGCTGATTAGCCGATACCGAGCAGCTCCGCGAGGGCGCCGTACCCAGGCGAGGCTCCGCACCTATTTCCTCGAAGGGCCCGCCGTCGAGGCGATCGGCAACGTCTGGAGTTTCCTCGAGCTGACCCCGTACGGACGGCAACAGGAGGACGAGGACTCGCCAGCTAGGACGTAGTTGCTGAGGCGGGGCAACCCGGTGAGGATCCGCAACGTCAACGCGTGATGGCCAGGTTCTCGTGAGGTTGCAGAGCGCCGGCGCGAAGCAGGGTGAGCTGGTCTTCCCAGCGCAGCTGTTGGGCGAGCCAGGCTAGCGCCATGGCACGCTGGTCGTGTTCGAGTGCGTGGCAGCCGACGTGCGCGCCGCGTGTCGGAGTTCGGGCGAGTCGAGCATCTGGGTCGACGGTCGACGGGGCGGACGTGATCGTTGCGTGAGTCATGGGCTTCTCCTTTGGGCTTGTTTCTCACGGGCTGGTGGGGCCGAAGTCGCGAAGCACGGCCTCCGCAATTGCGGTGCCGAACCGATAGGCGCCGCTAGACCAGATGGCGCAGAGTTCGGTGACGCCGTTGCTGGCTGCCGGCGCGCCAGGGCAGAAGTGCGCGCCGTCCGGTGCTCTGACGACGTTGAAGGGGGTGCCGTCGAGGGCGGTGCCGCCGGTACAGGGCTCTTCGGGAAGGCAGGGCAGCCAGGCGGTGTAGCGGCCACGGTCGAGTACCGCCCGGCCGGCGTCTACGAAATCGGCGAAATCGGACCGGGCGGCGATCACTTTGTACTGTCGGTTGAGGCGGGACATGACGGCGGCGTCGAAGTCTCGGGCGACGGGCGCGCCAACAATGAAGGCCCGGGCGCCGGCGAAGATGCGCAGCGCTTCCTCGGTATCGTCGCGGTACTTTCGGAGGTGATCGTCGCCGGTGAGCGGATTGCCGGCTCCATCTCGCATGCATGGGGTGAGCGCGTTGCCGCTGAACTCGATGACGACTGCATCGGGCTGCCAGGTGGCGGCGTCCTCGCGCATGAGCTCGAACCAGTCGCAGATGGCGGTGCCGCCGAACGTGCGGGTGCGGACCTCGGCGCCGGCCGCGACCCGGAACACGAAGAAGTCCTGGGCCTCGACAGCAAGCGAGTCGCCGTAGAGCGCGACCCGGGAGAACGACGCGCCACTCGCCTGACTGGCGCTCAAGCCGGCGAAGAACCAGGCGCTGGTGACGACGAATCCGATGGCGCTAATGGCCGCGAGTACCCGGTGCATGGGGCCTCCTGATGTTCGAGGGGCGTGTTGCCAACGTGCGGGAGGCCCCTTGCGGCGCGGCCGTGGCGTGCTTGCAGCGGACTTGCAACCGCCGGCATTAGCCTTTGGGACGGCCGAATTCCGGGTTCTGGGTCCCCTCGAGGTGCTCGTAGCGGGTCGAGCAGCTTCGTTGGGGAGCGCGAAGCAGCGGACAGTTCTTGCCGCGCTACTTATTCATGCCAATGCGGTGGTGTCGTCGGATCGCCTGAGCGACATCTTGTGGGGCGACGATCCGCCGCCGAGCGCCAGCGGCTCGTTGCAGGCCCACGTGTCTCGCCTACGCGGGGTTCTCGCCTCCGAGGATGACGAGCGTGACGGCACCAGCAGGTTGGTAAGCCGCCCGCCCGGGTACGTGCTGCGGCTCGAGACCGGCGAGCTCGATGCAGCGGCGTTCGAGGAGCGGGTCGTCGATGCCCGAAGTGGGGCCAGCCACGATCCGGCCGGGTCGGTGACGCTGGTGGAAGAGGCGCTGCGCCAGTGGCGTGGACCGGCGTACGCGGAGTTCGCGGACATGGACTTCGCGCGGGCCGAGGCCGCCCGGTTGGAGGAACTGCGCTTGGCCGCCTTCGAGGATCGATGCGAGGCGTGCCTTTCGCTCGGGCGCCACGCGGAGGTTGTCGGCGATCTGGAAGCGTGGGTGGCCGAGCACCCGCTACGTGAGCGTCTCTGGCGACAGCTGATGCTGGCGCTCTATCGATCCGGCCGGCAGGCCGAAGCTCTGCGCGCGTACCAAGAGGTCCGCCGCCACCTCAGCGAGAACCTGGGAATCGCACCGAGTCCCGTGCTGCGCCGGCTCGAGCAGGACATCCTCGGCCACGACGCGGCGCTCGACTGGGCTCCTCTGGCGAGAAATGGAACGGCTCTCACGGCGGTGGGCGCCGGGGAACCCGAGCTACCGGTCGGCGAGGTCACGTTTCTCCTCACCGACATCGAGCGGTCCACCGAGCTCTGGGAGAGCGGCAGCGATGCAATGAGCTTGGCGCTCGCCAGACACGAGGCGCTCGTCGTCGACAGCGTACGGGCAAATCAGGGGACACCGATCAAGACGCGGGGTGAAGGAGACTCGACGTTCTCGGTGTTTGGGTCGGCCCGCGACGCCCTCGATGCTGCACTTGCGCTGCAGCGAGCCCTCACGAGCGAGCCGTGGCCGGAGCGGATTCCGATCGCGACCCGAGTGGCGCTCCAGACCGGCGAGGCCGAACTGCGCGAGGGCGATTACTACGGGCCGATCGTCAACCGCGCCGCCCGGCTGCGAGCTGCGGCCCGCGGGGGCCAGATCGTGATGTCTCAGGCGACCGCCGACGCCGTTCGCCATGTCCTCCCAGCCGGCGCGTCGCTGGTGAGCATGGGGACCCACCACTTCCGGGGGCTGGCGCGCCGGGAACCGGTCTACGGCATCACCCATCCCGACTTTTCGGCCGACTACCCGCCCCTCGAACGAGCGCGAGCTCCGAACATCCTGAGCGTTGGCGTCGCCGCGGCCTCGTTCGAATACGGGGGTTTTGTCGGTCGTGTGGGCGAGCTCGACATCTTGCGGGGGTACTGGCAGCGAGCTGTGGACGAGTGCCGACGACTGTTCGTGCTTGCGAATGGTGAGCCGGGGATCGGCAAGACGAGCCTGGTCGCCGAGTTCGGGCGTTGGGCGCAAGCCGCCGGTGCGCTCGTGCTCTACGGACGCTGTGACCGGGACTTTCTCCTCCCCTATCAGCCATTCGCGATGGCGCTGCGCGACTACGCCGCCGGTCGATCGTGGAGCGAACTTCGAGCCGAGCTCGGAACGCACGCATCGTGGCTTGGACGGCTCATTCCCGAGCTGGACAGCGTCCACCGCGCGGCTGATTCCGCCCCCATTGACCTCGAGACCGAGCGATACCGCCTCTTCGAGGCCATTACCGTCCTGCTCTCACAAGGTGGGGGTCAGGCCCCGGTCATGCTGATACTCGACGACCTTCACTGGGCCGACAAGTCCACCGTGCTCCTGCTCCAGCACCTCGCGCGTGACCCCAACCCCGCATCCGTCTTGCTCGTGGGCACATGTCGACCGGCTGACGTGGCACCCGATCACCCACTCGCCGAGGCCCTCAGTCGCATGCAGACCGACGGCGTGGTGCAGCGGATGGATGTCGGTGGGCTCGAGGCGGACGAAGTGGCGACCCTGCTCCGAGCGCATGCGCCGGACGAGCTCCTCGCCCGAACGTTGGCCGATTCCGATACCGTACGTCTCGTCACGGGCGGGAATCCGTTTTTCATTAAGCAGGTCATCTATCACCTGGCCGAGCACGCCACGGAGGGGCAAGAGCCCGAGGACCTCAGATCCGTCGCGCCCGAAGGGGTTCGGGACCTCGTCGCGCAGCGCCTCGCCCGCCTCTCCCCGGAGGCGTTGGAGGCATTGAGCGTGGCGGCGGTGATCGGGCCAGAGTTCGACCTCGAGCTGTTGGTCGCAGGTTGCGCGGCGAACAAGGAGTTGGTCGTCGACGGCGTCGAAGAGGTGCTGAACGCCCGCCTGATCGAGGACGTGCCGGGACCCGTCGAGCGCTACGCCTTCTCCCATGCCGTGGTCCGTAGCGTCATCTATCGGGGGCTGCCGGCTACACGCCGCATGAGGCTCCACCGAAGAGTCGGTGAGGCGCTCGACGACGCTCCCGCGCTGGAGACGACCGGTCGGCTCATGGAGCTCGCCCATCATTTCCTCGAGGCGGCGCCCACCGGCGTCGGTGAGCGGGCCGTGGCATACGCGATCTCCGCGGGCAAGGCCGCGCTGGCAAGCCTTGCGTTCGAGGACGCAGCGAGCTTGAGCCGACAGGGCCTCGAGATCGTCGACGAGCGTGAGGCCGCCGGCAAACCCTTCTCAGCGGACGTGAAATGTGACCTGTTGCTCCAGCTCGGTCAAGCCGAGCTGCGGGCCGGGCGTCCCGCCGCGCGGGACGCGTTGCACGCGGCGTTCGCGATCGCTCACGCGCTTCAGGACGCCGGGCGCATGGCCGATGCCGTCCTGACTCTGAGCCGAGGATTCTTCGCACGGATGGGACGGACCGATCGGCAGCTGGTCACAGAACTCGAAACCGCGATCGAGGCCCAACCGCCGGGCGACGGTTCCGTGCTCGCCGACCTGCTTGCCACGCACGCCTCCGAGCTCGTGTGGGCAAAGGACGGCGATCGCCGGTTCGAGCTCAGCGACCGCGCGCTGGCGATGGCTCGCCGGCTCGGAGATGCCCGCACGACTGCTCGCGTCCTGCTGTTGCGCAACATGACGATCATGGCTCCCGACACACTCGACGAGCGGACCAGCGAATGCGAAGAGCTGATGCGCCTCGCCGACGATCTGGGTGATCCGGGCATCAGGTTCCAAGCGGCGTTCCAATGGGGAGGAACGGCGCCTGAGGCGGGCGACGTGCAGTCCGCCAACGAGATGGTCGAACTCGCCGAAGCAATGGCAAGTGAACTGCGCCAGCCCAGCCTCTTGTGGCAAGCGAGCGTCATGCGCACAGCCCGCCGGATCTTTGAGGGGGACCTCGACGAAGCCGACCGCAGCGCAGTCGCGACACTCGACCTCGGGCGGCGGGCCAGCCAGGACCCGGAGGCGTTGATCTTCTTCACCGAGCAGATGCTCGAGATCCGCCGCTGGCAAGGCCGTCTGGACGAGATGCTTCCCGAGTTCCGGGACCTAGCCGGCGTTGACGGGTTCGACTTCGGCTACTCGCTCGCGCGGTACCTCTATGACGCCGGGGAGCACGAAGCCGCCGCTCGATGCTACGAGTCGGTTCTGGACCGGCTCGCCCTGCCACCGCGGCGCGACCCGCTCGCCACGACAATGCTCTCGAACGTCGCGTACCTGGCGGCTCGGCTCGGCGATGCCGACAGGGCGAGCCGCATCTCCGCGGCGCTCGCGCCGTCGCGTCGCGCGTTCGCGACTACGACCGTTGCGAAGCCCGTCGGCGCGCACTACCTCGGCATGCTGGCGGGCGTGACCGAGGAATTCGGGCTTTCCGAGGACTACTTCAAGGAGGCAACCGATGCTCACCGTGCCGTGCAAGCGCCCCTGTTCTTGGCCGAGACCCAGGTCGAATGGGCGCGCGTGCTCTCCCGGAGAGGCGGTGACCACGCGCGGGCCGAACGGCTCCTCGAAGCCGCTCGCGCGGCCGCGATCGCTCATGATGCATTGTTTCTCGCGCGCGCCTGTGACGAACTCTCGACACCTCGCACCCGGGGAGCCACCCGCGGTCGAAAGGGAATGCGCTAGAAGTGCCCGACGACGCAGGGGGCAGACTTGGTTCTCAGCACGAATAGCCACGTGGGCGCCAAGCAGGTCGAGGAGATCTGTGCGCTGCGGGACGATGTCTACCGCAACCAGTGGATCACATTCGCCTACTGGAGCATCTCGAAGAGACTAGGAAGCTGGATCGGCACCAAGAATGCGAACTGGTGCACGTTCGCAACGTGGACTTCTCGGGTGATCGGCCAGAATCTCCGGTGGGAACAGCCGAGTCGCCGAGTCGAGGAGCTCATTGCGGATCCGGAGACGTCTTACGCCAAGACGGAAAACCAACTTCTCCTGAAGCTGCGATACCGCGCGCTTACTCGCGCCGACGGGGCGCTCCCACGGGTGCTTGCCCTCGGTAACCGTCTCGTCTTTCACGAGGTTGGCTATGCCGTGACCCGGTTTCTCGAGTGGGCGGAAAAGTCCACCGCCGACGACGAATGGGATAAGCATCGCGAGAAGATCGAGCCCTATGAGGCCACCGACCTCTTCCCCGCGGCGGACGTCGAACAGCTGCGCGGGGGCCTCGAGTGCTACTACCGGGCTAAGAAGGCGACCGATGAGGAGAAAGCCAATCTCGTTCTCCGCGGCAATGTGTTGCTCGTCGCGTACGAGCAGTGGAGGGTGGACTCGATGCTGAAGGTCGCATTGAACCCCACTCCCAGCCGCTTCCTCCGCGTTGTCCGTGCGAATCCGCACGCACACACCGAACTGTCCCTCCCGCGCGCCGGGACACCCTGGGCGCTGCGACACCACTCGCCGATCCGGCGGACGCTGGCCGCGCAATATGGGGGGGCCATAACCCAGTGGGTCCTGGCACTCGACGTGCCGCTCGGTACTCATGAGATCAGACCACTCAGGGTCGGCCGTGCGATCGGCCCGCCGACGCGGGGCGCGCCGCCGCTTTCAGTGCCGGAGCTGAGCGACCCCGAGCTGGAGAGGCTGCTCGGGGTATACGACCGATCCGGCGTTTCTCGTAAGGGAAGTGCGGCGCGGAACTGGACACGGTTCTCCGACCGCATGAACTTCATCGTCAACCTCTTTCGCGCCGGCCAGCAGGACGCGAACCTGCATCGAGATCTTCCCGACGCGGAACTGAGGGCACTGGACCTCGACATGAGCGACGGCAAGCTCGACGAGCTACGCCGGGTCGGTGACCCCGAGATCGATCAATTGGTCGAGGACCACATCGCGACGAACAGTTTCGAGCCACGAGACCTCGTACAGAAGCTGATCGCACGGGACGCAAAAGTCCCCGATCCAGAGACCTGTGAGCTACCGCCATGGGCCGATGACGAGCAGCTCAAGGCGGGCCAGGAGTTCTTTCGACGCTATCGCCTCGAGATCGCAGCGGTGCTGCTCTGTGCATCCCTGCCCCAGAGCTACACGAGCGCGAGCGGCGCCCGCGTCCTCACCAAGACGGCTGAGCTCGTATCGGATGCCGGACGGCGCGTCGGCGAGACCGGCCAAATGCTGCTCAACGCGATGGCCTCCGACGACTCGTCGAGGGATCCGCTGAGACCCGGTACTGATGCGTACAAGGCCGCTCTCGGGGTCCGGCTGTTCCACGGTGCGGTGCGGCGAATGATTCTCGCGGACCCCGACGTGCACTGGCGAGAGGCGGAGCTCGGTGTGCCGATCAACCAGGAGGACCTCCTGGGCACCCTGGCGGTATTCACGGTCTTGGTCATCGAATCGTTGGACAAGATGGGTGTCACATGCACGGTCCAGGACCGTGACGCCTACTTTCACCTATGGCTCGCGATAGGTCATCTCCTCGGCGTCGACTACGACAGCTTGTATCGCGAGGAAGCTCGGCGCGACGGGCAGCCGCTCACCTACCCCGAAATGCAGCTGCTCGCACGCCTGATCCTCGACCGCAACGCCGAGGCAAGTCCGGACGGGCAGGCACTCATGACGGCTTTGCTCAACGTGTCGGAGAGTTCATCGCCCCGCTTCCTCAAGACGCTGCCCCGAGCGCTGACCAGACGCCTGATCGGCGACGAGTCAGCAGACATGCTCGGCATCCCACCTCCGGGCCCGATGCGGCTCGGAATCGCTTTGCTTCGCCCCGTCAACGCAGTCATCTCACCATATGTGCACAGCAACGCCCTCGGTGGGGTGGCCGACATCCTTTCCAGGCAGTTCTACCGAAAGTGGATCAAGGAGCATGGCGGCTCGCGGCCTCCATGGCTGGATCCGGCTCCCGTGCGCGCCGCTCGCCGGCTCGGCAAAATCGCCGGCGACGTTCCCCGCCGGACCCGCACCTGGATCTCGGGTACTACCAGTGGAAGCTAAAAGGCTCCGACAAGACCTCGGCGGGCATTGAGGACCACCGACGCGGTAGGAAGAACGCCACGTGTAGACGGAGGTCGGACATGGAGATGCCGAGCATCGTGTCGAACGAGGAGTGGCTCGCAGCCCGCCAGGAATCACTTCGGCGACGTCGTCGAGGAGCTTGGCCACGCCGGCGACGCTGAGCGTCCTCCAGACTCTCGAGTTCACCTACCGACGGTCTTACACCGACGGCACCTACCCTGAGCCCAGGTTCGATGGAGGGAGATGGCCGTGAAGGAAGTCTTGATCGCGATCGGCCCGGCGATGGTGACAGCAATTGTGGGCACCACCCTCGCGAGCGTTCTCCTAAGGCGGAAAGACGTGCAGATTGAAAAGCTGAGGGCTCGACTTAGCGATGATGCTGCGTTTCGCGACTACCGCTACGAGGCAAGAAGGGAACTGCTAAGCGAACTACAGCCAATCCTTTTCCTCCTCGCAGAGCGGTGCGAGGACGCCTACTGGCGTCTCACGGGCATTGCGAAAGCGGCTAGAGACGGTCGCCTCGACCTATCCGCGCACAAGAGACGACTGCGAGAGAATTCAAACTACTACCTACCATCTACCATCTATCGGCTTATGGCTCCACACGTCATGTTCAGGCTTTGCGAAGCTCACCTCGGACGTTTTGACTTATCTCTGGTCCCGGAGGTGAAGGAGCAGTATTTGCTCGCAAAGGGCCTATATCGAACGTGGAACGGAGGGGACGCGCTGGCCCGCTGTTTACCGGATGTTCCTTACGACCCTGGTGGAGTTAGCCCTACTGAGGCGGGGTACAAAGCCTCAGTCCACGCTCGCCAACACATGCGCCTCGGGGCGGTCGACGAGATCATCGATCAGCTCACGGTCCGCAAGGCGGACGGCTCTGCACGGTGTATGGCATATGGCGAGTTCCAGAAGGCGTACACGAGCAAAGATTCCGCGCTCGGGGATGCCATTGAACGCCTAAGGACCATCCTGGTTGACTTTCATCCACAGCACAAACCGGTGCTTTGGAGAATCCTGCTAGCTCAGGCCGCGCTGCAGCGCTCGATCATCGAGGCGTTCAACACTCCCCCCGAGGAGCCGAGAAAGGCGGCACCAGAGAAGACGCCTTCCGTTCGCGGCGCAATGGTCGAGCGATCACGGTTCGATTGGCGTCGACCGAACAGCGATGTGTCTGACTCTGACGCCCTGGACTCTCCCTTCCAAGCCGTACATCAGTACCTCGCCGAACACACAAACACAAAGCAGCGCTCACGGCTTGCTAACGCGCCGTTGGGAGCGTGAGCGAACCGATCTACTTCCGAGCAGCCGACCCTCCGCGCGGTCATGGAGCACGCGAGGGAGAGTGACCGCAAGGCCACCTCCGAGGGCTCGGAGATGACACTGGCGTGGCCTCCATGGGTGCCGAGCCGATCGGGGCTGGTCGTTTCGCTAGGTCGATTCTGAAAGAGCACACTGGCCTGTGCACGAGCG
>JBOGFL010000480.1:0-2901 GCA_050743285.1 Acidimicrobiia bacterium | reverse complement strand
GCACGACCGCGACCCACGTCATCCAGCCGTGACCACCCGACTCGTGGTGAATGCCCATGACGTCGAGCACGGCTTCGCGCTCCCGGTGCTGTTCGGCCTCGGCCTGCGTACGCGTCCCGACCTTGGGCAGATGTTCCGGATGCCCGCTCTTCCGGAGGCGTTTCTGGCCCTGCGATCCCACGAGGCGGGAGCCTAACCTTGCCGCGGTGCGGAAGATGATCCTGGTCGGTTCCGACGCTGTTCGACATGGCTGACGCGACCGTCCTCGTGGACCACGACGAGGTTCGGGTCCAGGTTTCGGCGCGGGGCGACAGCCTGCTCCTCGCCCCGGCAGACTTCGCCGCCGCCACCGGCTGGGAGCTGAAGCCCGAGGGGCTCTGCCAAGCCGACGCCTGCGTGCCGACGCGTGCTCTTCCCCACCTCGTCGTCGACGGCAACATCGATCTGGCGGTTGCCGCCGAGGCTTTGCGGGTCCCGGCCGTCATCGATGCCGACGCGGGCGTCGCCGCGCTCGGCACCGCGGCGTCTGACCGGGCCGCGTCGATGCACTCGTTGGAAGCGCCCGACTTCACACTGCCCGACATGACCGGCAACGACGTCTCGCTCTCCGACTTCGCCGGTCGCAAGCGGGTCGTCGTCACGTGGGCGTCGTGGTGCGGCTGCCGTCACGACCTGCCCGTCTGGCAGGCCCTACGCGACGAACTCGAGCCGGCGGGGCTCGAAGTCATCGCCATCGCGCTCGACGACTCCGTCGAGGCGGCCAAGCCCTGGGTCGACGAGGCCGGCTCGTCCCACCCCACCTTGCTCGACCGCGAGCAGATCGTGCCCGAGCGCTACGGCATCGTGAACGTCCCGTCGACCGTCTGGATCGACGAGGACGGGTGTGTCGTGCGACCGCCCGCGATCACACCGGGGGACGACACGTTCAAGGACTTCACGCGGATCGAATCACAGCTCCATCACGACGCGTTGCGTCGCTGGGTGAAGGACGACGAGCTCCCGATGGCCGAAAGCGACGTTCAGGCGCGTCAGAAAGTGCCGGACGACGACGTGCAACTCGCCCGCCTCGAACGGCGGGTCGCGGCCCATCTGCTGCGGACCGGGAACCGTGAGGCGGCCGAGCGGCACTTCGCCCGTGCCTTCGAGCTGGCGCCCATGGACTGGACGATCCGGCGCGGGTCGATGCCGTTGCGGGGCGAGGACCCGTTCGGTACCGAGTTCTTCGCCTTCTACCAGTCTTGGGAGGCGGCCGGCCGCCCCGATTACGAATCCTGACGCCCCGGCTCCGCCCGGGGGATCGACGGTGGCGCTTCCCACCAAAGCCTCATTGGTATACCTTCTTCACTCCAACCACATCAGCCCCAGTAGAGCCCGATATGTCCGAAATCACCGCGGTACGCGGTCGCGAGATCCTCGATTCCCGCGGGAATCCGACGGTCGAGGCCGACGTCGTGCTCGCATCGGGGGCCGTGGGACGGGCGGCGGTTCCGAGCGGGGCCAGCACCGGCGCCCACGAGGCCGTCGAGCTCCGGGACGGTGGCGATCGCTACCTGGGCCGGGGCGTCGCCCGGGCCGTGGCCAACGTGAACGGGCCGCTGGCCGAAGCCGTCGTCGCGATGGCCGCGCAGGAACAGCGCGCCGTCGACGAGGCGCTCGTCACCCTCGACGGTACCGAGGGGAAGTCGCGCCTTGGTGCCAACGCCATCCTGGCCGTCTCCCTGGCCACGGCCCGCGCCGCGGCCGCCGAGGTGGGCCTGCCGCTGTACCGGTACCTCGGCGGCGCCGACGCACATGTGCTGCCGGTGCCGCTCATGAACGTGCTGAACGGCGGCGCGCACGCGGAAAGCAGCGTCGACGTCCAGGAGTTCATGCTCGCCCCGATCGGCGCGGCGTCGTACGCGGAGGCCCTCCAATGGGGCGCGGAGACCTATCACGCGCTCAAGCGCGAACTCCACGAGCGCGGACTCTCGACCGGCCTCGGTGACGAAGGTGGATTCGCGCCCGACCTGCCGGCCAACGAAGAGGCGCTGCAACTCCTCGTGGGCGCGGTCGAGGCCGCGGGCTACCGCCCCGGCGAAGAAGTCGCGCTTGCGCTCGACGTCGCCGCGTCCGAGCTGGTGAGCGGTACGGGGTACCGCCTTGCGGGCGAGGGCCGGGAGCTGAGCACCGAGGAGTTCATCGACCTGCTGGCGGGCTGGTGTGCGCACTACCCGATCGTGTCGATCGAAGATCCGATCGGGGAGGACGACTGGGACGGGTGGCGCTACGTGACCGAGCGTCTCGGCGACCGCGTCCAGATCGTCGGAGACGACGTCTTCGTGACCGACCCGGCGCGCGTCCGACGTGGCATCGACAACGGCGTCGCCAACGCGGTGCTCGTCAAGGTGAACCAGATCGGGACGTTGAGTGAGACGCTAGACACCGTCGCCGCCGCGACCGGGGGAGGGTACCGCAGCGTGATGTCGCACCGGAGCGGCGAGACCGAGGACACGACGATTGCCGACCTCGCGGTCGCGACCGGCTGCGGCCAGATCAAGACGGGGGCGCCGGCGCGTAGCGACCGGGTCGCCAAGTACAACCAGCTGCTCCGGATCGAGGAGGAACTCGGCCGCACCGCCCGGTATCCCGGCGCCGCCACGCTCGCGCGGGACGTCACCGAGGGTGGCGGCCGTGCCTGAGCGTCGACCGAAACCGGGTCGCCGTCCGAACCCGCCCCGCCGGCCCCGTGCGAGCGGCGGTGCGGCCCCGCCCCGCCGGGTCAACCCCGGCCGCCGCCCCGCCGCCTCCCGGACGCCCGCACCGCCGCGATCCTCGACGCGCGCGAAGGCGGCGAAGCGCCGCCACCCGTCGGCCGGCGGTCGGTGGTCGGGAACCGTTTGGCTCACGATCGGGGTGTTGCTG
>JBOGFL010000479.1:0-2649 GCA_050743285.1 Acidimicrobiia bacterium | reverse complement strand
CCGGTGGCCGGCGCCCACGCCTGGTCGACGGCGCCGCTCCCGGTGCTCGCCCGCCTGGTGTGCCCCGCCGCCCCCGCCGCGGTGCTCGAGGCCGCCCAACGGCTCGAGTTCCGCGCCTTGACGCTCGTGTACCTGGTCGTCGCCCGGTCCCGCTTCACCGAGTTCGACGCCCACTACTTCCCCGGTCCGGAGGTGCCGTTCAGCCGCGTTTCCGAGCCCAAGAACTACCGCGACAGCGCCGATGACCCGACCGACCGGACCGTCCTCTGCGCCGAGGTCCCGGGCTCGGTCGGCGACGCGGTCTGGCGGGCGTCCGACGTCGATCTCGGGACGCTGGTCGCGGACGGGCTGGAACGGGTTGGCCTCCCGGTGGGGGCGGTCGCCGAGGTCACCGCCCGCCGGGTGCCCCGCGCCTACCCGGTGTACCGCGTCGGCTTCGAGCCCGACTTCGAGCTGCTCGACAACTGGGCGGGCGGGTCGGGCGTGCTGACCCTCGGCCGCCAGGGGCTGTTCGCCCACGACAACACCCACCACGCGCTGGCGATGGCCTGGGCCGCGGCCGACGCCCTCGGCCCCGATGGGGAGCCGGACCCCGAAAAGTGGCGAGCCGCCCGCGAGCGGTTCCGGAGCCACGTCGTCGAGGATTGACCGCCTTCCCGACGGGGACCGAATCGGCACCGAGAAACGTCGCGCTTGGTGTCGCGACCGTGGCCCGATTCTTGCTGCCGGCGGCGGTGCTCAGCGAGCCGGTGCTCCTGCCGGTTCGACCTCGGCGGGGACCGGCGCACTCGGGTTGAGCACCCGCCAGACCGCGGGAATCACGCGCCGCAAGTACTCAAACGGCTTGACGAAGGAACGTCCGCTGCGGCGGAACGAGTACGAGATCGGCACCTCGCCGTAGCGGTAGCCCTTGCCGAGCAGGTCGAGCGTGAGGACCTGGGCGTAGTTGTAATCGTGGACGATCTCGGCCGCGGCCGCCGCGTCGGCCGACAGCGCCCGGTAGCCGCTCTGCCCGTCGGTGATCGGCATGCGGGTGGTCCACGCCAGGGCTGCGGTCAGCAGTCGGTTGCCGAGGCGCCGGTGCCAGTGCATGCGATCGATGCGGCCGGCGAAGCGCGAGCCGACGACGTAGTCGTTGCGACCGGCGAGGACCGGTGCCACCACCGGCTCGAGCTCCTCGGGCGCGTACTCGCCGTCGGCGTCGCAGAACACGACCGCGACCGGGTCGCGTTGTACGGCCTCGGCCAGCCCGATCCGCATGGCGGCGCCGAGCCCGAGCCCGCGGGTCGGGACGACCGACGCGCCGGCGGCCCGGGCCGCCTCCGCGGTGTCGTCGCTTGACCCGTCGTCGACGACCACGCACGTGACCGGCAGCCCGTCGATCTCGTCGGGTATCCGCCCGACGACGCCCGCGACGGTCTGCTCCTCGTTGCGGGCCGGGAGGATGAACACGACGGGCCCCGGCCCCGCCTCGGCGGGCGGGGGCGGATCAGGCAGCCGGCGGGGGAGACGGATCCTCAAGGCTTCCTCACCATACTGAGGTAAGGCGCACTTTACAAAGGGTGCCGGCGGGGGCAGAATCTCGGGCCATGCGAACGCTCCGTCTGGGCGTGCGGCCCGCCATCGCGCTGGCCGCTGCCCTCCTGGTGACCGCGGGACTGACCGCCTGCTCGTCCGACAGCAACGACCGGCTCACGATCTACTCGGGCCGGACCAAGGACCTGATCGGCCCGCTGCTCGAGCAGTTCAACGAGGAGACCGGCATCGACATCGACGTCCGCTACGGCGACTCGCCTGACCTCGCGCTCCTGATCGAAGAAGAAGGCGACCAGTCGCCGGCCGACGTCTTCCTGTCGCAGAGCCCGGGCGCGACCGGGTATCTCGACGAGCTCGGCCGCCTCGAGCCGCTGCCCGACGACGTGCTCGACATCGTGGAACCCCGCTTCCGTGCCGACGACGGCAGCTGGGTCGGGGTGTCGGGACGCGTCCGAACCCTCGTCTACAACCGCGACGAGGTCTCCGAGTCGGACCTCCCCGCTTCCGTCTTCGATCTGACCGATCCGTTCTACGAGGGACAGGTCGGTGTCGCGCCGACCAACGGCTCCTTCCAGGACTTCGTCACCACGATGCGGGAGCAGTTCGGGAACGACGAGACCGAAGCCTGGCTCAACGGGATGGCCGACAACGGCGCGCAGAGCTACCCCGACAACGTGTCGATCGTCGACGCGGTCGCGCGCGGCGAGATCGCCTACGGTCTCGTCAACCACTACTACAACGAGCAGTTGCTGGCGGAAGAGCCTGACGCGCCGAGCCGCAACTACTACTTCCCGGACCGCGACGTCGGCTCGTTGCTCCTCGTGACCGCGGCCAGCGCGCTCGACACCGCGGGAGATCAGACCGACAACGCCGAAGAGCTCATCGAGTTCCTGCTGTCGGAGGAGTCGCAGCAGTTCTACGCCGACGAGACGCTCGAGTACCCACTCCGCCCGGGAGTGCTCGCGCCGTCGCCCCTTCCGTCGCTCGACGAGCTCGACGTCGACACCGTCGACCTGACCAACCTTGGCTCCGGCCTCATCGAGACGCGCGGGCTCATCGCCGACAGCGGCCTCGAACAGTCGTGACCGCGGTCCTCGAGCAGCCGGTCCCGGC
>JBOGFL010000478.1:0-3091 GCA_050743285.1 Acidimicrobiia bacterium | reverse complement strand
CCGCAAGGGCGTCGGCTGCCTGGTGGCCCATCTCGAACAGGTCATCGGTGACCAGGGAGACGTACTCGCGGCCGTGCTCGAATCCCTCTGGCACGTTGGAGAGCAGTACGAGCCGAGCGCCGGCCTGGGTCGCTTTACGGTAGGCGCTCGCAGTCGCCACTGGATCGACCGGCAGGCTGATGATGAGGTCAGGATCCCGGGCCATCACGGTCTCGAGGTCGCTGCGCTGCTTGCCAGGGTCGAAACCGGCGTCCGTCTCAGCGACGACCTCGATCCCAAGGCGGTCGAATTCCTCGGTCGCGCCGCGGGTGACGGCGTTGACGAAGTCAGACGACTCGTGCCACACCAGCGCGGCCGTGTAGTCGCCCTGCTCGATCTCGCCGACCTGCTCGTCGGTCAGCTCGATGTCGCTCGTTGGCGTCGGCTGCTCACCGCCCGGGCCCCGGGTCTGGCCGACCGCCTCCGACTCCTCGATCTCGAGGCTGCCCGCCCCGGTGCCGTTGTCGTCGTCGCCCCCGCAGCCCGCAACGAGGCCAAGGGCGAGCGCCAGCACTAGGCCTGCGATGGCCTGCCTACCTGGTCTCATGACTGGTCTCATGACTGGTCTCCTCTCTTTGTGTGATTACCCCTCGATCGACGCGGCTCGGAGCCGGGTCCGGCTCAAGGCCGCAGTACGCCGCGACAAGCCGGCAGAGCGACTCGGCGCCGTACAGGTACTGGTCAAGCGGAATATGTTCCTCGGGCGTGTGGCAAAGGCCGATGTCGCCAGGGGCGAAGTAGGCGCCCGGGATCCCGAGTTCGGCGAGGAAGGAAAGCTCGGACCAGTAGGGGGCTCCGGCGATCCGCCCACGCGACCCGGTCGCCGCGCCGACCGCGTCTGCCAATTTCGCGATCAGGTCGGCATCCAGCGCAGCCTCCATTGCGAGCCCTCCGAGCGGGTGATCGCGTCCAGCTGGATACGTGAACGTGACGCGGACCTCGCGCGGCAACGCAGCCCGGACCGCTGCCTCGATCTCTTTTGCGGCCGCGTCGAGCGACTCGCCGGGAAGCACGGTTCGGATCAGCGACGCCGAGGCCGAGCCGGGGAGCGCGATCGGCCCTCCGGCATCGGCTCTGTGGACGACGAGCACAGGCCGCCCGAGCAGCTCGTGCTCTGGCGTTTCCCGCAGGCGGTCGGCGATTCGCCACAGGGCCTCGAGCGCCGCCGTCATCGCGCGGAGGGCATCGGACCCGCGCTCTGGCGTGCCGAAGTATGCGCTTTGGCCCTCGACCGCCAGTTCCGCGATCACGAACCCGATTTGCGCCGCGTAGACCGCCAGCTCGGTTGGCTCGACGTAGATCGCTCCGTCCGGTGCCAGCTCGCCGTGCTCGATACGCCGGGCCAGCTCGCGCATTCCGGCGCTCCTGCCAAGATCGGGCTCGCCGCTCTCCTCATCCGGGATCCAGGCGGTCAGCACGGTTCCCGCGGGACGCAGGCCGGCGCGCGCGATCGCCTCGAGCGCTGAGGTGACCGCGCAGATTCCCCCCTTCAGGTCGGCCACGCCGATCCCCCAGATCGCGCCGTCGCGTACCACCGCGGCGTGGGGATCCGCACGCTCGTCGTCGCCCCAACACTCCTGCCACCCGGCCGGCCGCACGGTGTCGAGGTGGCCCGCGAGCAGCAGGGTCCGGCCCGATCCCCCGCCCCATCGACCAAGCAGCATCGGGCGCCCCGGCTCGACGTCGATCCGATCGAACCGCATCGGAGTTGCGCCCTCGACGTCCGAGGTGATTAGGTCGGCGTAGGCAGCCTCGGCCCCAGTGACGCTCGGGGCCGCTACAGCGCCGCGCAGGCGCTCCACGGCGCGAACGGCGTCGAGCGCTTCGAGTGCACGATCGAGCAGCGCCGCGTCAGACATCGACGTCCACTTCCTCGGTCGGGACGAGTGCGGAGTCTCCGCCCCGCCCGTCGGGCAGCGCCAGGGCGGGACTGCGGGGCGCGCTGAAGAGCGACTCATGCGCCATGCGCAGGGCGAGACCGATGGCGCCAATCAGCGCCGCCCTCGGGCCCAATGCCGGCACATCCACAGTGATCGACCTCGACGTGAGGCGCTCGACCCACTCGCGCACTCCGGCGACGATCGGCCGGCTGGATCCGACGCCCCCTCCGAGCAAGACGATTTGCGGGTTGCAGACTGCGACCACGGCGAGAACCGCCTCGGCCAAGGCTCGATTCGTTTCGTCGACCAGGCTCACCGCCGGCTCCTCACCTTCGACTGCGGCAGCGAGGACTTCCGGGACCTCGACGGTGTCCACGTCGGCGCCACTCGCTGCGCCGAACCGTCGTGCGATCCCGGGACCCGAGGCGAAGTGCTCGAGCGCGCCGCGAGGATGTGTCACGGGCTCAAGGGGCTCGGCCCCGAGCGGGAGGAAGCCGATCTCTCCAGCGGCGCCGGCGGCTCCCAGCCGGAGCTCTCCATCGGCGACGATTCCCATGCCGATTCCCGTCCCGACGGCGATGCAGACGAAGTCGTCCATCCCGCGTGCGGCGCCCTGCCAACCTTCGCCGAGCGCCGCCAGGTTGACGTCGTTCCGCACCGAGACCTCCACCCCGAGGCGGTCCGCGAGCTCTCGAGCGAGGTTCACCCCCTCGAGGTGGGGCAGGTTCGGCGAGAGGTGGATCTCGCCCGTCTGCGGGTCGGGGACGCCCGGGACGCCCAGCGCCACGGCGATGAGCGTGTCCCAGGGACTCTCGCTCTCATCCACGAGCGTGCGACAAAGCCGCTCGACCTGGTCGAGCGTCCCCCCTGGCGCGTGGTCGGTCGGCTCGAGCTCTTCCGCGAGGATCACCCCGTCGAGCCCGGTGATCGCGCCCCGGATCTTGGTACCGCCGAGATCGATGCCGACGACGTGACTTGCCCGCGGGCGGAGCTCGTAGGCGATCGCCGTTCGTCCCACGTTGCCTGACGTGCGTCCCGCCTCGTGGATCCACCCGGCGTGCTCGAACTCGCGCACGATCTCCGAGATGGTGGGCTTGGAGATCGCCAGGACCTCGGCGAGCTTCGCCCGCGAGATCGGCCCGAGTTGGATGACCGCGTCCATCACGAGCTGG
>JBOGFL010000477.1:0-4948 GCA_050743285.1 Acidimicrobiia bacterium | reverse complement strand
CGGTTGGGCGCGGTTCGAACCAGCGGGCCGGCGCGCGCCGCGAGCACCGGAGCCATCGTCTGGGTCCTCATCGAGGGTGGCGGCGGGCGGCTCCGCGTCGGGGACCGCGAGTTCGACGTCGACGGGCGCAATGACGTGTTCGAACGCCCGGGCTGGTCGGCGTTCGTCGCCCCCGGTGGGGAGGTCGCGCTCGACGGCAGTCTGCGGGCCACCTGGGTGTGGCGAGCGGGCGACCGGCCGGTCGAGAGCAGGGTCATCGAACCCGATCGCGTGGAAGAAGAAACGCGCGGCGCGGGAACCACCCGTCGGCGGGTGCGCACCTACGTCGCCGACGGCCCGCTGATCGTGGGGGAGACCTTGAACCCACCCGGCGGGTGGTCGAGCTGGCCGCCGCACCGCCACGATCACGAGGAGCTCTACCTCTACCGGTTCGACCCGCCGCACGGTTTCGGCGTTCACGTGGCGTACGACGAGCGCGGCGACCGGCCGGTGATCGTGCGGGATGGAAGTATCGAACGGATCACGGTCGGGTGGCACCCGGTCGTCGCCGCTCCCGGTTTCGATATGTACTACCTGTGGGCGTTGGCCGGTGACACCGACACCGTCGACACACGCGCCGATCCCCGCTACGCGTGAACACCCTTCCGTCCGAAACGGTCGCGTAGTCCCCATTCGGTGACGAGGCGCATTTCCTCGACCGCAACCTTCCACGACATCTTGGAATGGCCGCGCACACGATCGGTGAACGTGATCGGGACCTCGACGATGCGTCCGCCCCACTTCGAGACCCGGTAGGCGAGCTCGATCTGGAACCCATAGCCCTGGGCGCGGGTGGTTGCGAAGTCGATCGCCTTGAGCGTGTCGGCCGGACAGGTCCGATAGCCGGCGGTCAGATCGTGCGCACCGACCTTCAGCATGAAATTGCTGTACCGGTTCCCGTATTTCGAGAGCGCGCGCCGGAACCAGGGCCAGTGCGGCACCGACCCCCCGGGCACGTAGCGGGACCCGATGACGAGATCGGCGCCCTTGTCGACCGCGTCGAGAAGTTGAGGGAGCACGGCGGGATCGTGGGAGAGGTCGGAGTCGATCTGTACGAGAACCTCGTAGCCCCGCTCGAGACCGACGGTGAATCCGGCCCGGTAGGCCTCGCCCAAGCCCGTCTTGACCGGCCGGTGCAGCACCTCGATGTGGCCGAGCTCCCGGGCCAGCTCTTCGGCCCGCGCACCGGTGCCGTCGGGACTGTTGTCGTCGACGACGAGGATGTCGGCGTCGGGCACGGCCTTCCGCACGCGCGGAAGGAACTCGGGAATGTTCTCCGCCTCGATGTATGTCGGCGCGACGACGAGCGTGCGCATCCTCGCAGGCTACTTGTCGCAGCGTTCGAACAGCCGATAGAGGCCGCCGTACTCGCCGACGAGGCAGAACTGCTCTTGCAACACCCGGTTGGGCGCGTCGGGACCGAAGTCCTCGGAATCGTTGGGCTCCTCCCACGGGTCCCAAACGGACGAGAGAATCACGATGTCGGCTGACGCCAGCTCCTCGGCGAGACCCGAGTCAGGTGCGTTCGCGACGCCGGGATCCATCTCGATGTAGTAGGTCGCGGGCTCGAGCTCGGGCAGCAGGTAATAGAGGAACGCGTCGCTGTAGGGCGTCTTGCGCAGGTCCGACGTCCCGACGAACAAACGGTCCCCGGGCTTCGAGATCCGGTTGGCTTCAGGAAGCAGCTCGGCGAGCGCAGGCGGCACATCGGGGCGCCCGTAGAAGAAGTCCCGGCCTCGGTAACTGATGTCGTACGACCGGCGATGAACATCGAACGTCTGCGCGGCGACGTCGGTGTAGTCCCGCGCGGTGAAGTTCGGGATGACGACGAGAAGAAATGCGAGGATGCTGCCGCCCGCGAGCAGGGCTCGGACGCGTGGTTGCCAATCGGGTTGCCGGTTTCGGAGTATCTCGATGAACGCGATGGTGAGGAAGCCGAACGGCACACACGTCGTCCACGCCAGGTGCGTGTTGTCGGCCCGCTGCAACGCCTGTGGGAGCAAGCCGACGCAGAACGCGGCCACGGCGACGAGCGTGAGCGCGGTACATGAAGTTGGGTTCGCCCGTCGCCGCCAAAGACCAACCAGGACGAGGGTCAGGACCGACAAGAACAGCGTCGCGAACCATATGGTGAGTTGCGCGCCTGACCACAATCGGGGGAACGGCCAGTCGATGGCGTCGAGGTCGCCTCGATCATTGAGAAAGCCGTCGACGCGTTGCCAGGTCGGCGGGACCGGCAGGCTACGTCCGCCGCGCAGGTCGAAGATGGGTTCGACGATCAGCCCATTCACCGCGTCGCCGATGCCGGCCATCGCGACATGGATCAGGTAGGGCGCGACGCCGACCGCGGCGCCCGCCAGCAGCTTCCCGATCACCGGCCGGGGCGCGCCCCAGCACAGCACCGCGAGCGCGAGCGCCACCGCCAGCACAAGGTCCTGGCGGTAGAGCACTGCCAGCCCGAGGAGCACCCCGCCGGCCACCGCGAGCACGGTCCCGGCGCCGGTACCGGCGCGCCGCCGGCCCTCGAGCGCGAGGCCGACGCCCCATAAACCGAGGGCGAGTCCGCCGTTCCACGCCAACGCGGCGAGCCCGGTCGGCGGAAGCACGATCACGGCGGTGATCGACGCCGCCAGCGTCGCCGCGGTCCGTCCCCACGAGCGCGCCAGGAAGAAGACACCGAAGATGATCCCGAGCTGCTGGAGTAGCGCCACGATTCGCTCGGCCCACAACGAGACGCCGAATACCTTGAACACGCCCGCCAACACCCACAGGCTGCCGGGCCCGTACAGGTGGAGGAAGTCGACGTTGGGCACGTCGCCGGCGAGCACACGCTCGGCGAAGACGAGCATGAAGCCCTCTTCCATGGGTGGGCCCTGGCGCCGGAAGAGGCCGCGCAGCGGCAACAGCACGAAGATCGACACGATCCCCGCCGCGAGCAACCACTTCTCGCGGGTCGAGCGCCGTTCCCACCATCCCGCAATGCCCGGAGGCGAAGAAATCGGAGCGCGGGTGTCAGTCGTCATGGGACCGGCCAGACGGGTCACGGTACTGGGTGGGTCGCCGGTACACGTGTCGGCTTCTCCGCACATGACACCGAGGTTTCGCCCGCCCGCCCCGTACCATGACAGCCATCGGACAATCGGAGCCCCGCACGCTCGTGATCGTTCCCGCCTTGAACGAGGAAGAGGCGCTGCCGGCCACGCTCAAGGAGGTCCGTACGGCGGTGCCGTACGCCGACATCGTCGTGGTCGACGACGGCTCCCGTGACGCCACCGCGCGGGTTGCCCGCGAGGGTGGCGCGGTCGCGGTGGTGCTTCCCTACAACCTCGGCGTGGGAGGCGCGGTACGGACCGGGCTCCGGTACGCGTCCCAGCACGAGTACGACCGGGCGGTGGTGGTCGACGCCGACGGGCAGCACGATCCGTCCGGCATCACGGCGCTGCTCGACGCACTTGCGAGAGCGGATCTCGTGATCGGCAGCCGGTTTGCGGACGGGGCGCCTGTGTACGACGTCGGACGTGTGCGCAGACGGGCTATGCGCCTCCTTCAGCGGATCGTCCGCGTGCTCACCGGCCAGCGCTTCACCGACGTCACTTCGGGTTTCCGGGCGCTCGATCGGCCCGTCATCGAGCTTCTCGCGCGTGACTACCCGGCCGAGTACCTCGCCGACACCGTCGAGGCGCTCCTGATCGTCAACCACGCGGGGTTCCGGGTCACCGAGGTGCCGATCGCCATGCGCGTTCGGGCCGGCGGCGTCCCGTCGAGCCGGGGCCTGGGGCTGGTCGTCAACTACCTGCGCGTCCTGATCGGCATTCTGAGCTCGGGCTCACGCCGTGACCGGAAACCGCCCGTCCGGGCATCCGAACCACCGATGGAGGAGTCCTCATGACGCTCCGCACCCACGTGCTCGTCCTCGCGGTCACGATCATCGCTTTCCTCTTCATCTTCCGGTTGGTGCGCCATCGCCAACTCCGTAGCAAGTACGCGCTGCTCTGGCTCGTCATCGGCGTTGCGCTACTGCCGCTGGCCGCGTTCCCCGCGGTCCTCGAGACGGTGTCCGACTGGTTCGGCGTCGCCTATGCGCCGACGACCTACTTGTTCCTTGCCACCGGTTTCCTCTTCCTCGTCGCGGTGCAGTTCTCGTGGGAGCTGAGTCGCCTCGAGCTGCGGGTCCGGACGATCTCCGAAGAGGTGGCGCTCCTGCGCGCCGAGCTCGAGGCGCGCACCGGCGACGGTGGCAGCCGACCACCTAGTCTGACGTCTCGATGACAGACGAACTTCCCCGGACGATGCGGGCGGCCGTCCTCAAGGGCGTCCGGACGGTCGCGATCGAGGACCGGTCAATCCCGCAACTCGGGCCGGACGATGTGCTGCTGGAAGTCAGCCATTGCGGAGTGTGCGGAAGCGACGTGCACTTCGTCATCGACGGCTGGGCGCGACCCGAAACCGTGCAGGGCCATGAATGGTCAGGCCGGGTGATCGCGGTGGGCGACGATGTGACCGAGTGGGAAGTCGGGGACGTCGCGGTCGGGGGACCGTCGACGAAATGCGGCGTATGCGAGCACTGCCGGGCCGGGCGCGCGTCGCTCTGCACCGGTCGCGACCCGATCGGCGAATCCGAACCCGGTGACGGCGCGTTCGCGGAGTTCATCGTGTCGCGGGCACCCGAGCTGGTTCCCATTCCCGACGGAGTGAGCCTCCGGGAAGCAGCGCTCACCGAACCGCTTGCCGTCGCGCTCCACGGACTCACCCGTGGGGGGGTGCAGGCGGGTCAGCGCCTGCTCGTCACCGGCGGCGGGCCTATCGGCGCCCTGAGCGTCGCCGCCGCCGCGGCCGGTGGCGTGACCGACATCGTCGTGAGCGAGCCGTCGCCGACGCGGCGGGCGCTGGTCGAGCGTCTGGGTGCGGT
>JBOGFL010000476.1:0-9467 GCA_050743285.1 Acidimicrobiia bacterium | reverse complement strand
GTGTCACACGGTCGGCTCGGGCGCCCGCAGGGTTTACGCGGCGGCGTTCCCCTCTGCGTCGACCGCGTGCCACACGCCACCGACGCCGTTGCCGTTGGTCTCCCCCGGCATCGCGTCGCCGCTGAACCGGTAGAGCAGGTGCCCGTTGTACGTGAGCTGCACGCTGCCGTCGGCCTGCTCGGCGGTGCCGAGCAGCGCACCGTCGACGCCCTCGCCTCCGATGGGCTCGCCCGCGGCGGTCTCCGGCGGCCAGGCGCTGGCGCAGCCCTCGGTGCAGGCCGACGTCGTGCCCATGTCATTGTCGAACAGGTACAGCGTGAAGCCCTCGGCGTTGACGAGGTAACCGTTGTCGCCGATGCTGACGGTCGCCGAGCCCTCCTCGACCGGCGGGGCCCCGGGCTCGCCGGTGCCGGTCGTGTCGTCGAGACCGGTGCTCTCGTCGAGGTCGGTGACCCCGGAGTCAGTGGTGGTGCTGCTGCCCCCGCCATCGTCGTCGCAGGAAGCGGCCAGTACCGTGCCGGCCGCGACCGCGGCCAGCAGGATCAGGAATCGTCGCACGGGTTCCCCCCTCGTCGGGTCTCTGGGAAATGGTACGGCCGCGGGACGGCACGGGATTGCTCCGGGCAACGGCGCGTGGCCGCCGGTACCCTGACGACCCCGTCCGGCAGTGCCACAAGGAGTCAGCGTGGGCGAGACCAGCGTGCGCGGCGACCTCGAATGGGGCACGACGCCGCGCCTTCTGGCCGACTCGGCTCGCCGGTTCGCTGATCTCGACGCCATTGTCGACGTCGACGCCGGCGTCAGTCTGACCTTCGCCCACCTCGCGGCGGCGGTTTCCGATGCCGCCCGCGGATTTCTCGCTCTCCACGTCGAACGCGGCGACCGGGTTGCGATCTGGGCGCCCAACTGCTGGGAGTGGGTGGTCGCGGCCCTGGGGCTCCAGTCCGCGGGGGCCGTCCTCGTGCCGCTCAACACCCGCTTCAAGGGGAGGGAGGCGGCCCACATCCTCGGCCGCAGCCGGGCCCGGGTCCTGATCACGACGCGCGACTTCATCGCCACCGACTACGTGGCGCTGCTGCAGGACGCGGCCGATGTCGCCACCGAGTTGCCCGACCTCGAGACCATCGTCGTGCTCCGGGGCGACGCGCCCGACGGCACGGCGAGCTGGCGGGATTTCCTCGACCGGGGCAGCGAGATCGCTCCCGAGGTCGCGGCGGCCCGCGCTGACGAGGTCGAGCCCACCGACCTCGCCGACGTCCTTTTCACTTCGGGGACGACGGGAAACCCGAAGGGCGCGATGTGCACCCACGCCCAGACGATCCGGGCGTACCGGGACTGGAGCGAAGTCGTAGGTTTGCGTCCCGGCGACCGGTATCTCGTCGTGAACCCGTTCTTCCACGGCTTCGGCTACAAGGCCGGGTGGCTCGCGGGCCTGATGATGGGCGCCACCGTGCTTCCCCAGGCGGTGTTCGACGTCCCGACGGTGTTCGCGCGTATCCCCCGTGACGCGATCACCGTCCTGCCCGGGCCGCCGACGCTGTACCAATCGATTCTCAATCATCCTGATTTCGCCAACGCAGACCTCTCCTCCCTGCGCCTCGCGGTCACCGGCGCGGCGGTGATCCCGGTGGAACTGATCTTGCGCATGCGCGACGAGTTGAGCTTCGAGACGATCATCACCGGCTACGGGCTCACCGAGGCCACCGCGATCGCCACCATGTGCCGGCACGACGACGACCCCGAGACGATCGCCACGACGTCGGGACGCGCCATTCCCGGCGTCGAGGTCCGGGTCGTCGACGGGTCGGGCCACGAGCTGCCGCGTGGCCAGCCTGGTGAGATCGTCGTGCGCGGCTACAACGTGATGCAGGGCTACCTCGACGATCCCGAAGCCACCGCCGAGGCGATCGACGCGGACGGCTGGCTGCACACCGGCGACGTCGGAGCCATGGACGAGCGGGGCTACCTCCGCATCACCGACCGCCTCAAGGACATGTTCATCGTTGGCGGGTTCAACGCGTACCCGGCCGAGATCGAAAACTCGCTGCTCCGGAACGAGAAGGTCGCGCAGGCCGCAGTCGTCGGTGTCCCCGATGACCGCATGGGTGAGGTCGGGATGGCATTCGTCGTGCTCCGGCCCGGCGCCGACGCGGGCCCCGACGAGATCATCGAGTGGTGCCGGACGGAGATGGCGAACTTCAAGGTGCCCCGCTACGTCGAGGTCGTCGACGAATTGCCGCTCAACGCCACCGGCAAGGTCTTGAAATACGAGCTCCGGGAGCACGGCACCAAGTTGGTGCGCAAGTAGCACATGCCACTCAGTCCCGAAGAGCAGACCGAACGCCGAGCGGCAATGCGCGACCTCATGCTGCGCACCAACTTCATGAAGGGGCTCGGGCTCGTCATCGAGGAATGGTCGGAAAACGGCGTGCGCATGCGCCTGCCGTTCGACGAACGACTCACGAACGACGGTTCCGTGTACCACGGCGGCGCGGTGGCGTCGCTCATGGACTCGACTGGGGCCGGCGCGGTGTGGGCCGGTCACGACTACGACAACGGCATGCGGGCAGCGACGGTTTCGATGACCGTCAACTACACGGGAGCTGCAGTGCGCACTGATCTCATCGGCGAAGCCCGCTGCGTCCGCCGGGGCCGCGACCTCTCGTTCTCCGAGATCCAGATCCGGGACCCCGACGGCAAGCTCATCGCAACAGGAACGCTCGTCTACCGGATCGTCCCGTAGGGTCCTACAGCGAGAACGACACCTTGCCGTCGAGGTTCTCGACGGTCACCGTGACCTGCGAAGTACTTCCATCCGACTGCTCGATGCTGCAGGTGAAGGTCGCGCCCGGCTTGTCGACCAGCACTGCCTCGTCGGGCTTGTCGCCGCATTCGGCACTGACGGCGACGCCGTTCTGTTGGTCGTACTCGGTTTCGATCCTGCGCTCGGTGTCTCCGAGGTTCACGAGCGCCGCCTTCACCTCGGCGGTGCCGTCGACGTCCTCCACGGGAACTTTCACCTGCTGGGAGCCGACGGTCACGTCGCAGTCGAAGCTGCCGCTGGCGTCGTCGGGGCAGCTCGCCGAAACGTCTGCGCTCGGAAATGCCTGTTCCACGACCTTCGTGACCTGGTCGCTCGGATCGCCGCTCCCGCCGTCGTCACCGCACGCGAAGCTCACCAGCGCCGCCATCAGCACGGGTGCTATCGCCAGGTTGCGAACCAGCGCGGGCATCACTCCTCCGGGGACTACGGAAGGAATGAGGCTAGACGACGTGATCGCGCCCGGCGCGGGCCGGCCGGCGGCGGCGCTCCGCTCGAGCTATGACGGGTGAGCCGCACGCCTGAGCGACGAGAAGCGCCAGGGGTTCGAAGCCGCGCCCGACGGCGCCGAGATCCTCGTGTGGGAGACCGCGTCGTCGGGTAGGTACCGGGTTGCGGTCGGGCGGTCGCACCGAAAGACTCGCGTGCCCGGTCCCCGACCTGAAGCGAGGACACTGAATGGCCGGATCCAGCGCAAGCTTGCACGAGGACGCCGAGGTCCTGTCGAAGGAGGCGATCGACCGTCACCGGGCGTTGGTTTCGATCATGGAAGAGCTCGAGGCCATTGACTGGTACGACCAGCGCGCCGAGGCGACTCATGACCCAGAACTCGCCGCGATCCTGGGGCACAACCGCGACGAGGAGAAAGAGCACGCGGCAATGACACTCGAATGGCTCCGCCGCAACGACGAGAAGTGGGCCGCGGTGTTGAAGACCTACCTGTTCTCCGCCGGGTCCGTGCTCGAGGTCGAGGAAGGCGCTGAGCACGGCGGCGGCGAGAACGCGGACGGCGACGGATCGCTCGGAATCGGGGGGCTCATCGGGGAGCCGACCCGGTGAACCACCTATTTCGTGAGCTTGCACCCGTCACCGAGCGGGCGTGGAAGGCGGTCGAAGAAGAGGCGACCCGCACGCTGCGCGGCATGCTCATCGCCCGGCGGCTCCTCCAGTTCTCGGGACCGAAGGGTTGGGAGCACGCGGCCGAGGTGACGGGCCGAATCGAGAGCGCAGCCGCCGCCGGCGACCGCGTCGACACCGCCGTGCGTTGCGTCCGGCCGCTGGTCGAGCTCCGGGCCCCGTTCGAGCTCAGCCGGACCGAGCTCGACGCCATCGACCGGGGCGCCTCCAATCCCGATCTCGACGCGGTCAACGAAGCCGCCCGCCGGATCGCAACGGCTGAGGACACCGCGATTTTCCACGGGTACGAGCCGGGTGGGATCGACGGGATCGCCTCGTCGTCGCCGCACGAGCCGATCCCGATAGGCGACGACTACGGCCAGTACCCGCAGCTGGTGGCGAAGGCGACCATGGAACTGCGCGAAGCCGGAGTCGACGGGCCGTACGCGATCGCGTTGGGTCCCCGCTGCTACCGCGGCGTCATCGAGACCACCGAGATGGGTGGCTACCCGGTGCTCGAGCACCTGCGACTCATCCTCGGAGGACCGGTTGTGTACGCGCCCGCAGTGAACGGCGCCGTCGTGCTCAGCCAGCGCGGCGGTGACTTCGAAGTCACAACCGGCCAGGACTTCTCGCTCGGGTACCGCAGCCACACCGCCGAACGCGTCAACCTGTACCTGGAGGAGACGATGACGTTCGGCCTGCACGGACCCGACGCCGGAATCGCAATGGTCTATCCGTAAATGAACACGAGAGGGGAAGTCGTGGCCGACAGCGTGTACAAGGTCATCGAGCTCGTAGGGACCAGCACCGACGGATGGGAGCAGGCCGTCGCCGCGGCCGTCTCCCGCGCATCGCAGTCGCTTCGAGATCTGCGCATCGCCGAGGTTTCCGAGCTCGACGTGCAAATCGAGAACGGGCAGGTCAGCGCCTACCGCGCCAAAGTGAAGGTGTCGTTCAAGTACGAGGGCGGCGCCTGATCAAGCGGCACTGATTGCGTCGGCGGCCTGCACCGCGGCGGCGCCGACGGTGGCGAAGCGGGTGTCGTCGACCAGCGCGCCGCTCAACGCGTTGAGGGTCATCGCGCACGAGAGCGCGCGCGTGGGATCGGCCCAGGCACCCGAACCGCCGTACCCGTTGTGGCCGAAGCCGTCCCGGAGTGTGCCGGCCGCGGTCCAGACCCGGTGGTACCCGAGCCGCCAGAACTGCCGCATCACGATCACCAGGTCGCGACGGTCGTTCTGGGTCTCGGTGGCGCGGGCCATCGTCTCGGCGGAGATGATCCGACGTCCGTCCAGGGTGCCCCCCGCGCCCAGCGCTGCGTACAGGCGGGCGAGCGAGCGGGCGGTGAAACACCCGTTGAGGGCGGGCACGCTGGCTTCGAGCAGCTCGGGCCGGTTCAGGAGCGCGGTCACCGCCGGGCCCCCGAGCGCCTCCCGGATCAGCTGGGGGTCGAACTCGATGCCGGCCGCGGCGGCGGCGTCGACGAGGGCGCTCAGGCGCTGGTGTCCTCGTGAGTCCCCGTTCAGCACCTCGTCATGGCCGGAGAGCTCGACAACGCGCCGCAACTCGGACCCGGGCAGACCGATGTAGCAACCATCGAGGCCGAGTGGAGTCGCGAGATCTCGCTGCACGATCTCCGAGATGGTGTCCCCCGTGGCCCGGCGCACGATCTCCCCGACGAGGTAGCCGAACGTCACCGCGTGATACGCGTTGACGGTGCCGGGCTCGAAAGCCGGTCTGGCGCGGGCGAGCGCGTCGACCATCGCGTCCCAGTCGAGCAGCTGCTCCGGCTCGTCGATCAGCGACAGCACGTCGTGCATCCCGGCCTCGTGACACAGCACGTGACGCACCGTGATCCCCTCTTTGCCGTTCTGTGCGAACTCGGGCCAGTACTCGGCGACGGGGTCGTCGTAATCGAGCAGTCCCCGGTCGACGCAGGTGTGCAGCGCTGCGGCGGCGACACCCTTCGTCGTCGAGAACGACATCGTCAAGTCGTCGGCGCGCCATGGCGTCCGGCTCGCGTCACGAACGCCACCCCACAGATCGGCCACCGGCCGGCCGCGGTGGTAGACGCAGACGGCGGCGCCGCCGCCCCGCACGTCGATCTGCTCGGCGAGCGCTTCGCCCACCGGCTGGAACGCGGGATCGAGTGTCCCCTCGACCTCTGCCATGCGGAGAACCGTATCTCGCACCACGGGCGCTGCCGGGGGGCGTCGTCAGCGAACGGCGAGGTCGACCAGGTAGCCGGCGAGGAGAAGCAATCCCGTGAAGAGATGCAGGCCGATGTTCGTCTGCATCGCGGGAATGAGCTCGTACGGCGAGTCGTAGTGGGCGCGCAGCCCACGCGCGACGCGCACGGCCAGCGGTGCGGCCAGCAGCCCGAGGAGCGCCCAGAGCGGCAACGGCCCGAAGAGGCCACCGACGAGCACCAGCCCGAACGCGGTCGCGGCGGTGACGACGTAAGCGGCGATGACCCGCGACGACGGCCAGCGCACGGGCAGCGTGCGCTTGCCGGCTGCGGCGTCGCCGCCGCGGTCGGGTATCTCGTTCACGTAGAGCACGAGCGCGACCAGGAGTGCAATCGGGAGCGAGACATAGATCGCCTCCCAGCTCCACCGCTCGGCGACCACCCAGTACGCCCCGATCGTCATGACCGGGCCGAACCCGAGTGCGGTGACGGGCTCGCCGAGGCCCCGGTGCACGAGGCGCAGCGGCGGCGCCGAGTAGACGACGCTGAGGACCACGCCGGTGGCGCCGATCGCCAGCAGCCACCACCCGCGGGTGGCGGCGAGGAAGAATCCGAGGCCGACGGCCACGCTGTACAGAACGACACAGGCGACGAGCATCTGGCGGCGCGACACGAGCCCGTACTGGATGACGCGCGATCCGCCACTGAACGGCGTCGGGTTCATGTTGGCGGCGTCGGCGCCACTGGCGTCGTCGAAGAGGTCGTTGGCGATGTTGAGACCCAGATGGACCGCGCAGCCGGCGAGAAGTGCGAGTAGCCACCATCCCCACGAGAACCGGTCGTCGCGAGCGGCGACCGCGCCCGCCAGCGCGATCGGCACGATCGTGGCCGTGAGAAACGGCAGGCGGGTGGCGAGGAACACTTTCCACCACGTCGACAACCGAGGGCGCGCGCCCACTTCGTCGAAGTACTCGTGCGCGGCGGGTACGTTGCGTTCGGCGTACTCGAGGAACGGGACGTCCTGCTCGTCCCAGCCCCCGGCGCGCGTGACGTCGACCCGCACCCGGTCTCCGGCGATGGTGGCCGTCCCCCAGAGGTTCACGTAGCGCCGCTCGTCGTACCCGACCCCCGGCTGCGGGCGAATGTGACTGACGGTGACGCACACCTGCTGACCGCCGTCGGGCAGGACGTCACCGGCCAGCGGCCCGAGCTCGACAGTTGCGGAATCCGGCGCGGCGGCGAGGTCGGCGGCCACGCTGCTCGGGTATCCGTCGACCGCGACGAAAGAGAGCACCGCGTGGCCATATCCGCGCGCCCGGGCGACCGCCTCGATCGGAGCCAGCGTGGCCATCAACCGACGCCGGCGAGCTCGAACACGTGCGGTGGCATCTCGGTGCGACCGCCTTCCCAGTAGAGGACGCGGCGGGGCGTGATCTCGATGACGGAGCGCTCGAAGAACAGCGGCACGCCGAAGCGTCGCTTGAAGAACCAGTCGATGGCGGGCTCCTTCGCCCGCCACAACGGGAGAAGCCGCTCCCAACCCGAGTGCAGATCGTCATCGGCGACAAGGGCGTCGCCGATGATCGTGGCGCGGGCGAAGGGTTCGACCGGTACGCCCACGGGGTCGGTGAGGGCAACCGCCACCTTCGGGTTGGCCTTGATATGGCGGAGCTTCTTGGAGAAGAGAACCGCGGACGTCATGTAGAGGTGCCCGCCGTCGTAAAGGGGGATCAGCGGGTATGTGACCGGACGCCCGGCGCCGTCCACGACGGTGAGTTCGGCGACGAGCGCGGCATCGAGCAGTGCAGCAACCGGAGCCGGCAACACACCACGCTCGTCGCGCACGTCATCACGGTACCGCCGGCATGCGGCTCGATAGACATCGGGCGCCCCCGCCGTTGCGTCGGGATAACGTGCGCGCGTGGACACGCTCCGAACTCCTGACGACCGCTTCACCGACCTTCCCGGTTACCCGTTCGCGCCGCAATACGTGGACGTGCCCGACGGTGACGGGGGAACCCTCCGCATCCACTACGTCGACGAGGGGTCCCGCGAAGGCGAGCCGGTCTTGCTCATGCACGGCGAGCCGTCGTGGTCATACCTGTACCGCAAGATGATCCCGATCCTCGTCGATGCGGGTCTGCGCGCGGTCGCGCCCGACCTGGTCGGCTTCGGCCGCTCCGACAAGCCGACGCAGCGCGACGACTACACCTACCAACGCCACGTCGACTGGATGCGAGCCGCCGTCGCCGAGATCGGTCTCGACGGCGTGACGCTGGTCGGGCAGGACTGGGGCGGGCTCGTCGGGCTCCGGTTGGTGGCCGAGGATCCGGGCCGTTACGCCCGGGTCGCGGCCGCCAACACGTTCCTGCCGACCGGCGATCGCGATCCCGGCGCGGCGTTCCGCGCCTGGCAGAAGTTCTCGCAAGAGGTTCCGACCTTCGGAGTCGGGCGCATCGTGAACGGCGGCTCCACGAGCGACCTTCCGGATGACGTCATGGCCGCGTACGACGCGCCCTTCCCCGACGAGACCTACAAGGCAGGCGCCCGCCAGTTTCCGATGCTGGTGCCGTGCGGGCCCGACGACCCCGCGTCGGAACCCAACCGTCGCGCTTGGCAGTCACTCGAGCAATTCGACAAGCCGTACCTTTGCGCATTCAGTGACTCCGACCCCGTCACCCAGGGTGCGGACCGCGTCATGAAGAAGCTGATTCCCGGCACCACCGGCCAGCCCCACACGACGATCGAAGGGGCCGGCCACTTCCTCCAGGAGGACAAGGGCGAGGAGCTCGCCCGCGTCATCGCCGCCTTCATCGCCACCACGCCCCGCCAATAGCGTCTTGGCGTCAACACGCCGAGGGATGATCAGTCGACCGAACGCCAATCGCCGTCGAGGTAGCGGCGCACGACTCGGGCCGGGTTGCCGACGGCGACCGAGAAGTCGGGAATCTCGTCGACGACCACCGCGCGGGCCCCGATCACGGTGTGGCGCCCGATTGACCCGCCGGGCAGCACGACGACGCCGGTGCCGAGCCACGCACCGTCGCCGATCCTCACCGGCTTGCGAGGCGCGAACTGCTTGCCCGGTGGCACCTTCACGTCCTCGTAGCCGTGGTTCGAGTCGGTGACGTAGATGTACGGACCCGTCCACACGTCGCTGCCGATCTCGATGCTCATCTGACCGACGATGTCCGAGCCCTTGCCGATCACCGTGTGGTCGCCGATGGAGATCGCGGGATCGCCCTGCGGGATGTCGCCCGGGCCGACGCCAGCGGCCAGACTCGAATACGGACCGACGACACTCCCATTCCCGATATGGATGAAACGCTCGCCGAACAG
>JBOGFL010000475.1:0-6977 GCA_050743285.1 Acidimicrobiia bacterium | reverse complement strand
GGCGATCACGGCAGCGGCCTCAACGAGCGCACCTCCCGCAGTTGCGGTCTGCTTGGCCGCCTTGCCGACCGCTCTGAAGTAGTGATCCACGTACGTTGGGTGTCGCAGCGCGGCGATCAGTGCCGATGAGTCGGCGGTCCATGCCGAGGGTGCTCCAGCTACGACCTCTTCGAGCGCTCGGCCGAGCTCCCGTGCGCTCACGAGCGCGAACGACGATCGATCGTCGGGTCGCCATGTCGCGATGAGGTGAGCGGCGTCCAGCGGCTTGAGTTCGCCCAGCTGCTCGGGCGAGTACGGGCTCCCGCCGGTAGCGAAGCCGTAGGAAGGTGTGCGCTGGGAGAAGCGCTCTCGGCTCGGCTGGCCATGTACTTCTGCGACCGCCGTGATGACATCACGCCACGGTTCGAGGACGCCCGGAGGCAGCGCCGTTGACCAGCGCCATACACGTGCCCAGTCGTCCGGAAAGGCCTCGGCCTCTTCGTCCTCGGGCGAGCGAACCGAGGGCAAACCCAGCGCGGCGCTCCACGGTTCGAGTTCTGCGAGCGAGGGCGAGGCGGCAACCACCGCGTCGATCAACAGGACGTCATCGCCGGTTGGCACGTCGTCGCTGAGACGAGAGACGACGAACGCGATCTTGTCGCCCAGTGGCACGTCGGAGGCGCTCGCGAGCACCTGGCATCGCAAGCGGGCACCGAGCGGGTCGTTGATCCCATCGATCCAGTCGAGCAACTCGGACGACGCGGCGCCTTCGCGTTGCGCCTTGAGCAGCAGGCGAGCCAGCCCAAATGAGAGCACCACGATCGGTTCCTCACGACCCCCAGGCTCAGTCGTGAGGCTGGCACCGTCGAGGCCCAAGAAGCGGAAGCCGGGTTCCCGAGACAGGCGCCGCACCTTGGCGGCAACCATCTCGACACGACGCTTGGCATTGTCAGTCGTGAGACCCCCCTCGAGCATCGTCAGCAGCTCGGAGCTCCGGTATCCCATCTCGTCGTGACGCTGCTCCGCCAGCGCAAGATCGGCTACATCGGCGACCACTTCGTCAGCGGGGTCCGCTTCTCGCGCAATTTCCACGGCGAGGAACTTGAAGAACTGCGGACGACGCTGGTGGCGGTCGGCGGCGGAGATCCCGTCCCGGATGGCGGACATCCCGACGGAGATGCCGGCGGCGCCGAGACGCCTCGCTGCCCGGGCGACGCCGTCGAGCGCAAGCAAGAGCCCCTCCGGTTCGTGAACGTCTGTGCGGAGGTTGTCCAGCATCCGCCGCAACAGGTCGGCTATGCATTCGGCTTCGTCGTGCGCGAAGGCGTCCACCAGACCGATCAATGGCCAGGGTTCGCCCGGTTCGGGCAACGTAATCAGACCGGCATCCCACAATGAATCGATCCAGGCCGTGCTCTGGAGGTGCGAGAAGAACAACGAGAGGTGATGTGCGTTCACGGCGAGGATCTGCAGCCGGTCGAGTTCGTCCGCGCCAGCGACCGGACTCCGAGCGAGTACGACCAGCGCGTCGTGACGTGCGTCCGGCGACATGAACAACCGCTCGAAGAGCACCACCGTGTCCTGGTAGAGGTCTACGACTAGGCCGACGGCAGCTTCGTCGTGCAAGAACTTGGAAGCGTCCGCCCGAAGCCGGCCGTACTCCACGACGGGATCGCGCTCGCACGGAAAACGCGATAACCCGCTTTGGCGTTCCAGACGCGTGATCATCCGCCGCTGGCGTTCCGAATCGTGGTTCTGCCGCCGGCGGTTGCGCTCGATCACGCCCTCGAGGGATGCGCGTGCCTCCTCCTCGCCCACATCAGGTTGGGTCCGCTCACGCTGGTAGCGGTCCCACGCTGCGAGCACGTCGCGCAGACCGCCGACGGCGGGATCGGCATCGCCCGTGATGGCATCGAGGGCCTGTCGAACGTTGTAGGCCGCACTCTCTGCAAACCTCAGCTGGGAGTCCGGGCTCGCACCGGCTTGACCGACGAGCTCGGCAGCGGTGCGCAAGGCCGAGAGGGCGCGCGAACCCGACGGCTCCTCTGTGAGGCGCCTAGCGACCGCCTCGACGAGCGGGCGCACCCCCAAAGGCGCTGGGACGTTCGTCTCCACGATTTAAGTGTGCGGCACGGGTACGACACTCGGATGCCGACTTTCGGGTAGGACAACTACAGCGTGCAGAATCGGGACAGCGGATGGACACGACGAGCCCGAGAATGCAACAGGCCCCTGCGAGCAGGGGGCCTGACCAGCACGTTTTGGAGTGGACGACGGGATTCAAACCCGCGACCCTCACCTTGGCAACGTGGCCGGGCCTGATTTGCTGACCTGCGCTTGAGGCCGAAAACGCCGGGTGACCTGCGAAAACAACTCCCGACGCTTCCCGCTGTTTCCGGGCGTTTCCGGTTCTCGTGTGCCCAATCTGTGTCATCGACCCGGTAACTCGGCTGAGATGCCATTGCCATGCTCCGGCGACGGTCTTCCCGACCAGCAGGGTCGACGCACGTAGCCTCAGCGCTATGGCCGGGCACCAGGTCATACCCTTCGCCAACGGGCTGAGCGCCAAGCTCGCCGCCCGCTCCCGACACGTCTGCGTCTTCCTGGGCGCTGGGGCTTCGTGTGCGTGCGGGCTACCCAACGTGCCCGGACTGGAGCAGCGCGTCGTTGACGGACTTGATGGCGACCAACGCTCCGCCTTCAAGGTCCAGCTGTCCGGCCGCAATCTTGAGCAGGCGTTGAGCCGGTTGCGCCGTATCGAAACCTTGTTGGATGACGACGCGGATCAAGTCAACGGTCTCTCGGCACAGCACGCCGGTGCGCTTGACCGCGAGGTGTGCCGACTCATCGTCGCTGCGCTCGACCTCGTCGACGCTGATCTCGCTCCCATGCTTCGCTTCGCCGCATGGGCCGCTCGCGCGGACTACCGCCTACCGCTTGAGATTTTCACGGTCAACTATGACCTGCTTCTCGAGACGGCCCTCGAGGCGCTCGGCGTGCCGTACTTCGATGGATTCGTTGGTGCCTTGCGAGCACGGTTCCACACCGAGCTGGTGGAGGCGGCCGGGACGGGTGACGACGCGGCTGTGGAAACTCCATGGATCCGTGCACTGGGCGTGGGAATCGGACCCGCGGTCCGAGGTCATCCGTCAGGGAGCCGCTGTGTCCCAGAACGAGCCCGCCGCCATTTACCCATCCGACGCCAAGTACGACGAGTCACGTCGCGTCCCCTTCGTGGTGCTGCAGGACCGCCTGCGGCGAGCACTGCACCAGGCTGAGACATTGATGCTGATCAGCGGATACTCGTTCGGCGATGCGCACCTCAACGAAATGCTTTTTGACGCGGCGCGCCGGCGCCCGCGCTCGGAACTCATCGCGTTCTGTTTCGACGCCATCCCAGACCCGTTGGTGGAACTGGCGATGACCACACCGAATCTTCAAGCCATCGGCCCGACCGACGCGGTCATCGGAGGTATCAGGGGAGACTGGACCCACCCGGAGGACGCGCCCAGCGATCTCTGGGCGGATCAACGGTTCGCCTTGGGCGACTTCGCCAACCTCGCCGCCTTCCTGGCGCGCAGCTCGCCACCGCAAGGCGAGCTGGAAGCGCGCCTAGGAGAGCTGCTGGCCAAGGCCGCGGCGGACGCAGGTGGCTGACCGAGACCCCACTCGTATCGGGCGAGTCCGTCACGTTCTCGGCGCTCAGGTCACAGTCGCATTGGACGACGACCTCGCGGGTGTGGCGCCGATCTTCCGCGGGCGGTTACAGCCGATCGGACAGATCGGATCTCTCGTCCGTCTTTCACAGGGCCTCGTCGACCTCGTCGGTCAGGTGAGCCTCTTGGGCATTGCGGAGTTGACTGGCGCGCAACCGCCGATCGATGCCATACAAACGGGAGAACGCTGGCTGCAGGTGCAGTTACTCGGCGAAATCGACCGTGGGACGGGCCGATTTCAGCGCGGCGTTGGCTCCTACCCGGGCCTCGATGACCCTTGCCATTTCGCCACCGTCGATGACTTGCGCGCTGTCTTCCCTCCTGAAGGCGAAGAGCGAGTGCGGATCGGACGTCTCGCCGCAGCCGAGGAGGTGCCGATCGCCGCCTGGCGGGGAACCTACGATGGCGAGCCATGATCGAGTGGATCGCGGTTTCTGGGATCGAGCCGCATTGTCGCGGAGCCTACTTGTACGAAACCGAGACGATCCTTGTCCGGTTTCCTGACGGCGTGGAGTGGGCCTATTCAGCATGCCCGGTAGCCATGTGGGAAGAGTTCACTGCGCCCGGCCAATCCAGAGGCGAGTACATCGCGCGCGTCCTCGATGCCAAGCCAAACGGGCGGTGGACCGGGTAGGCACGACCAGCGATACGTGCGCCCTCAGCCCGTCGATTTGAGCGCCGTCTCGAGTTCGAGGCACCCCTTAGCCGCCCACCACAGGTAAACATCCGGCTGAACGCCGACGCCCTCGTGATCGCGCGGCGCGAGCCGCGATCCCCATACGGTCGACGACCTCGCCCAGATGGGGGCCTCGTCGAAGCTGGCGAGGGGTTCGAAATCGGCGGCGTAGGCTGGGAGCCGCTCGGCGGCGGCGGAGTACTTTCTCGGTCCCATCCTCGTCTATCCCGCCAAACCCGCACCCGACCTCGCGGCCACCGACCCTCGCTCGACCCGGCTCCGCAGCAAGACGCCCATCCACGCGCTCACACCCGTCTCCCGCGCACCCGAACCACAAACAGACACATTTGCAGGTCCTGCGGACCTACCTACCGCGAAGGGCGTGTGGGATCTGACGAAACGCGAATGGCGGCGAGCGAGGCGATCGGCTTGCTAATCCCTTGCTAATCCGCGGTCGGGAAAGGGCCGGAATCAGTAGGAGTAAACCGGAACTCGTTCTTCACGAATGCGCTGCTCAGCGGTACTGTGACGCACGCGCGCACACAGGAGTGGACGCGGGAACGGGGACTACGGATCAGAAGGTTGGGGGTTCGAGTCCCTCCGAGCGCGCTGCCCTGCTTGTTTGCCGTTCGGACGGCCGCATGGGACGCGGCGGGAATGTCTTAGGCGCGCTCGATGGTGCTCACCGCCAGGGCGACCACTTCGTCATCACTCAGCGCCGAGCCCTCGTTGACCGCGCGGTCGAACTGCTCGGGCCCGAGTCCGGATGTGAGCGAAGCGATCACGGCCTCCAGGCGTTCGGCCTCTGGTCCGATGGTCGGCGGCGCAGCGGTCGACGATGTCGTTGCTCCGTAGATCACAGCCGCGGGCTCGTCGGCGCCTACCCGGTGAAGGAGACCGATGAGGTTGCGCAACGTGATCCACTGCTGCGTCCAATTGCCGTGCCTGTACCAGTGTTCGATGGCGTCTCGGTAGGAGCTCAGCGCGGTCGAGGGTTCGTGGTGTCGGCCACGAAGCGAAGTAGCCGACTGCAACGCGACTCGGGCCAAGAACCGGTTGTCGACCGTTCGCGCGATTTCGAGGCCCTGCTCCACGAGGCCGAGGGCACGGTCGGGGTCTGCATCCAGGAGGACTTCGCCGAGGGCATACAACGTCCAGGCCGTCGATGTGGGGTTACGGGTCGCGGTCGCGATGCGATGGATCTCGCCGACCGACGCCAACGCCGCGTCGAGATCACCGGAATAGGCGTGGGCGAGCGCCCGCCCGACTAGCCGGTACACGACGGAGTAGAGATCACCGCTCTCGCGAGCCAGCCGAACGGATTCGCTGTAGGAGTCGACCGCTTCGTCCAGCCGTCCGCTGAAGCGCTGCACGTCGGCGAGCACCTCGAGGGGCACTGCGCGAGCGGGGTCGTCCGGCCCGGTAGAGGCGGCGAGACCAGCCATCGCGTGGCGGACCGCGCCCTGAAGGTCGCCGCGTCGCCCGGCCCCGACGCCGGCGGAACCTTGCACGAACGGCAGGGTCGGGTCTCCGATCGCGCCGGGCAGCTCGGTAGCCGCGGCGGCCCACGAAAAGATCTCGTCGTTGACCTGACAAGAGGCGAACCAGTGCAACGCGACCGAAAGCCGCAACGCGCGTGCTGCCTCCCCTCGTCTCCGGCACCACGCGTGTGCGGCTCGAATGTTGTCGAGCTCGGCGTGGAGCCGCGCGACCCACTGGCCCTCGTCGGCACCCTGTAGCCCGGTGTTCGCATCCTCGGTCAACGTCAGGAACGTGTCAGCGTGTGCCTGGCGCACGGACTCGTTCTCACCGCGAACCGTCAGCCGTTCCGCGCCGTACTGGCGCAGCGACTCGAGCATTCGGTAACGAGCGAGCCCGTCCGGTGAAAGGACCATCGACTTTTCGACCAGGCTCGCCACGACGCCCCCGATCCGATCGGACGTTGCGGCGCCGCCCGCGCAGACGTCAGTGGCCTGGTCGAGTGTGAAACCTCCGGCGAAGACCGAAAGCCGGTCGAAGACCAGGCGCTCGGTATCGTCCAGCAGATCGTAGGACCAGTCGACCACGGCCTGGAGCGTTCGATATCGGGCGTCGTCGTCGCGGTGGCCTGACGCGAGGACTCCCACGCGATGGCTGAGCCGACTGGCGAGGGTGGGCGCGGTCAGGGCTTGCATGCGGGCCGCCGCCAGCTCGATGGCGAGGGGAAGCCCATCGAGATCACGGCAGATCGAACCGACCGCAGCGGCGGAGTCGTCAAGGCGAATATCAGGCCTGATCGACTGGGCCCGGTCGATGAACAGCGCGGCCGCCGGGGAGGTACCGACGTCCGCCGGACTGGTCGCGGTGGCACCGGGAACTGGAAGTGGAGGAACCGGCCAGACCTGCTCGTCTACCACCGCCAGTCGTACTCGGCTCGTGGCGAGGACGGTCACTTCTGCGCAGCGAGTGATGATCGCCTCCGCCAGGGCACCGGCGGCTTCGAGCACGTGCTCGCAATTGTCGAGCACGAGCAACACCTGCCGCCGAAGGAGGAAATCGGTCACGGCCTCGTCGATGGTGCCCCCGTGGGTTCGCTGGACGCCGAGAGCGGTTGCGACGGCGTAGGC
>JBOGFL010000474.1:0-3305 GCA_050743285.1 Acidimicrobiia bacterium | reverse complement strand
GCACTTCTTCGACCGCTACTGGGACCAGCCCTTCACTGCCGAAGATGCCGCGGCCTACGCGCGTTACTTCCCGCGCCCGCCCGGGATGCTCGCGGGCGAGTGGACACCCGGCTACCTCTCACTCTTCTGGGCGCCCGCGCAGTTGCGGATGGCGGCACCCGACGCCCGCCTGCTCGTGATGCTGCGTGACCCCGTCGACCGCTACCGCTCGGGGCTCACACTTGCGAAGGCGCACAACCGGGGGCGCGACGTCCCCGCCACGCGCGCCAAGGAAGCGTTCCGGAGAGGCCTGTACGCCGAGCAGCTTGAGTTGCTGTTCGAGCACTTCACACCGTCACAGGTGCTCGTGCTGCAGTACGAGCGCACACGCGATGACCCGCAGCCGGATCTCGGCCGCACGTTTGCGTTCCTCGATATCGACGCCGGGTTCGTCCCCGATACGCTCACCGAGGGGCGCAACCCCGCCTTCGGTCCCCGCCTCGAGGTACCGGCCGAGGTTCGCGAGCAGCTTGTCGACGCGTACACTCCTGACGTCAAGCGTCTGCTCGCGCTCGTGCCCGATCTCGATCTGGAGCGCTGGCCGAACTTCCGTCACCTGTGACCGGCTCCAATTCCCCGTTCTTCGTCGTCGGCTGCCCTCGCTCGGGCACCACGCTCATGCGCGTCATGCTCGACAGCCACCCGCGTCTCGCGGTCCCGCGCGAGACGCACTTCGTCGTCGGACTCGCAATCCGCAGCCGCCGCCACCCGGTCACCGTCGAGGACATCGTGTCGAATCCCCGGTTCTCCGAGCTCGGTCTCGAGCCCGATGTGGTCCGCGCTGCGGTCGCACGCGATCAGCCGAGTGACTACGCCCAGCTCGTGGCCTCGGTGTTCCGCACTTACGCAACTTCGCACCGCAAGCCGCGGTGGGGCGACAAGACGCCGGGCTACCTCGCGTACATGCCACTGCTCCTCGAGATGTATCCCGACGCCCAATTCGTCCACATGATCCGGGACGGGCGCGAGGTCGCCGCTTCGCTCTCGGAACAGGCGTGGGGACCGCGCACTGCGATCGGCGGTGCCTACTGGTGGCGGCGCAAGGTGCGCGACGGACGGGCGGCCGGACGAGAGCTGCCCGCCGGCACGTACATGGAAGTGCGGCTCGACGAGCTCATCGCCGAACCGGAGACACATTTGCGGCGGGTGTGTGGCTTCCTCGACGAGGATTACTTCGCCGAGATGCTCGACTACCCGGAGCGCATGCGCACCCCCGGCATGCACCATCCCGTCCACGGTCGGCATCTCGAGCGCCTCCCGACCGCCGACCTTCGCGACTGGCGCGCCGGGCGGAGCGAACTCGAACAGCACGCCATCGAGACGGTGTGTCGCAGCCAGCTGAAAGAACTCGGGTACCCGACCGAGTCGCGGTCGCTGCGCGCGCTCGTCTACGCATGGTGCGTTCGCAGCCGCGACCTGCTCGTGCAAGCGCCGAGTGCAGTTCGCCAGCGGTTCTCGCCCGCAACCCGGGCGTTCTGACATGGAAGCCGTGTCACCCGCGCGCGCCGGCGTCGGAGCAGAGCGCCCGTTCTTCGTGGTGGGCTGCCCGCGCTCGGGTACGACGTTGCTGAAGTCGATGCTCGACGCGCACCCGCGGCTGGCGATCCCGTACGAGTCGCACTTTCTCGTCGGGCAGGGGCCGCACCAACGTTGGTGGCGTCGGAAGCCGACCGCCAGTGTCGACACGATCCTGGCGCACCCGTGCGTGCAGCGCTGGGACCTAGACCCTGCACGCGCCCGAGCCGCGGTCGCCGCCGCGCATCCCCAGAGCTTCTCCGAGCTCTCGGCGATCCTCTTCGACCTCTACGCCGCTGACCACGGAAAGCAGCGCTGGGGCGACAAGACGCCGGGCTACGTCACCTATATCCCCCTCATCGACGAACTGTTCCCCACCGCCCAGTTCATCCACATCGTGCGCGACGGGCGCGAGGTCGCGGTTTCGCTCTCCGAACGAGGTTGGGGTCCCGCGTCGCCGATCGCCGGCGCCTTCTGGTGGCGGCGGAAGACCCGGGCCGGCCTCCGCGCCGGGCGCGCCCTCGCACCCGGTCGCTACCTCGAGGTGCACCTCGAGGACCTCGTGGCTGATTCCGAGCGCGAGCTGCACCGCATCTCTTCGTTTCTCGGCGAGGACTACGCGCCGCAGATGCTGGACTACCCGGGCCGGGTCGAGGCGCCCTGGGAGGATCCGGCGGCGACGATGCACCTGACGAAGGAGCCCACTGCCGAACTGCGCGATTGGCGCACCGGGCGCGGTCCCGTCGAACAGGAAGCCATCGAGAGCGCGTGCGCCCCGTTGCTCGCCGAACTGGGCTACCCGCCCGCCCGCCGCACCGGCCGGGGCATTGCGTACGCCTACACGATCCGTTTGCGTGACATCCCCGGGCGCGTCCCGGTCGAGATCCGGCTCCGCCGCTCGCGGCAGACCCGCCTGTTCTGAGGCGGGGCGGGGCCGGACGCCGCCGGAGCCCCGAAAATCGGCGGATTCAGAGGTAAGATGTCCCGCTTGATGCCGGGTTCCCCCTGCGTGGACGGCGAATGAACGCGCCCGAACCCTTGGTCAGTGTCTGCATCGTCAGTGGACGCCGTGGCCTGTTGCTGCGCGCCTGCCTGGAGAGCCTCCAGGCGCAGCAGGACGCGCCACCGTTCGAGCTGCTCGTCTGCGCCGACGCCGACTCAGGTGTGGGTGCGATGGTCAAGGAGTACTTCCCCGAGGCCGAGATCGTGCACGTGCCGAAGACGTTGCCGGGCGCGGCCCGTAACGAGCTGCTTCCCCGGGCGCGCGGCGAGGTTCTCTTCTTCCTCGACGACGACATTGTCGCCCCGCCCTTCCTCCTCCGCCGGCTCGTCGAGCTGATGAAACAGCATCCCGAGGTCGGTGTCTTCGGCGGACCGAACGTGACGCCGCCGGGCAGCTCGCGCTTCCAGGTGGTGCAGGGTGCAGTGCTCGCGTCGCCGATGGGTGCAGGTCCGGTGCGCCGACGTTACGGCGATCATCCCTTCGGACAGGCCGACGAGCGCTCGTTCATTCTCTGCAACCTGGCGGTACGTCGCGAGGCGATGGTCCCGTTCGACACCGATCTCGTGTGTGCGGAAGAGAACGCGGTGCTCCTCGAGCTCAAGCGCCGGAACCTTGGGATGCTCTACGACCCCTACCTCGCCGTCTACCACGAGCGCCGTGACACGCCGCGAGGCTTCGCGCAGCAGATGTTCAAGTACGGACGCGGCCGGGGCCAGGTGATGGCCCGCCGTCGCGACGGCGTCCGGCC
>JBOGFL010000473.1:0-2725 GCA_050743285.1 Acidimicrobiia bacterium | reverse complement strand
ACGACTCCGACGAGCAGCGCCGCCAGCTGCCCGGCAGCCTCGACACGACCACCGCCGGCATCAAGGCCGCCGGCGCCCGCGCGCTGGCTGTTCCGATGGATCTGCACGACCACGCGACGCTCGCGACCTCGGTCGACCGCGTGCTCGGCCAGTGGGGGCGGATCGACCTGCTCGTCAACAACGCCGTCGACACCGGCCCGGGCAGCATGACCCGGTTCCTCGACACACCGCTCGAGGCGTTCGCAGCCAAGCTCGATGCCAACGTGCTGGCTCCGGTCGCGCTCATCAAGCTGGTGCTCCCGGGAATGTTGGGGCGCGGCGCCGGCACGATCGTCAACGTCACGTCCGCGGTCGCGATCACCGATCCGGCCTCACCTGCGGGCGAGGGTGGTTGGGGATCAGCCTACGCGATGTCGAAAGGCGCGTTCCACCGCCTGGCCGCCATCCTCGCGGTGGAGCTCACCGACCGGGGCGTGCTCGCCTTCAACGTCGAGCCCGGATACGTGGTGACCGAGAAGATGGAGATCAACCAGAGGGAGCTGGGTCTCGAGGGCCGTTACCCCGGTGCGCCACCATCCGTTCCGGCGTCGGTGATCGCCTGGCTCGCGACTGACGCGGAGGCTCCGACGCTCAACGGCCAGACGATCAGCGCCCAGCGCTTCGCCCGTGAACGCGGGCTTCACCCCGCTTGGAAACGCTGAGCACGAGCGCGAGGCGGCTATCTGATCGCCAACGCGTTGGGCGGTGAGCCGATGCCGCCGCGCAGGTGCATCGGTGTCGAGGTGAACAGGAACTCGTAGGTCCCGGCGGCCGCGCAGTCATCGGCAAGCGCGTCGAAATCGAAGAACTCGCCCAGCGGGATGCCGAGGAAGGCGAGCACGAGGGCGTGGACGCAGTCCTTGGCCTCGCCCTGGAACGGGAACGGCTCGACGCCGGGATTGTCGCACGCAATGGCGACGACGCCGTTGTCCCAGAGGAACTCGGCGATCGCGGGGCCCGGGCCGAGACCGGGCGTCCGGAGCCGGCCGGTGCGACTGACCTCGGCGATCTGGGTGCGCGGGCCTTCGCCCTGGCCGCGGTACCAGCCGATCCACCCGGTGCGGACGCAGAGGATGTCGCCGGTGCGCAACTCGACCCCGTGGTCACGGGACGTGGCGTCGAGGAGTTCGGCGGTGATCACCGTCGAGCTGTCGGGCTCGATCGCGTCACCGGCCGCGGCCGCGTGTCGGGCCACGTCGAGCAGGACGCCCCGACCCGCGATCCCCTGCTCGGCCCATGCCTCGATGCCAACGGCGCCCGCTCGGGCCTCGTCCACGCTCGCTCCACCGTGGAACCCGCGTTCGGGGTGCGCGAAGTGCCCGAAGGCGTCCCACTGGGTCGATGCCTGCGGGTAGAAGTTGTCGAGCTTGTCGTCGATCACGTGATCACCGGCGAGCGAGAACACCTCGTGGCGGAAGGCCTCGCGGCTGAAGAACGGCGGTGAGGGCTCGTCGAGAGGGAGGTCGAGAGGGAAGCGGCGACCCGTGCGAACGAGCTGCGCGGCCTCGACGACGCGTTCGGGTGTGAGCAACTCCAGCGCGCCCAGTCGGGCTCCCTGAAGCTCCCACGCACAGCCGTCGGGCAGATCTCGGTACCGAGGTCGACTCATCGCCCGATCCTGGCAGCCACAGTTAGCCTGCCGCCATGCCTGACGGACGGCTCGACGGAGAGGTCGCCATCGTGACCGGGTCGACGTCGGGACTCGGCAAGGAGATAGCCCGGATGTTCGCCGCCGAGGGCGCCCGCGTCGTCGTCACCGGCCGCAATGCCGAACGGGGCCTCACCGTGGCGAAGGGGATTGTCGACGGCGGGGGCGCAGCCGCCTTCGTGCCCGCCGACCTGCGCGAAGAAGCGCAGTGCCAGAGCCTTGTCGATGAGACGGTCACCGAGTGGGGTCCCGCCACCGTGCTCGTGAACAACGCGGTGACCTCCACCGCCCAGCCCCAGGCCGCGGCCGACGACGCGGTCGTCAAGCTCGACGGGCCCGCAGGAGAGGTGGCTGCCGACGCGTTCCGCACCGTCCTCGAGGTCGACCTGGTCGGCGCCGCAACCCTCTGCCGGCTCGTGATCCCGCACATGTTGCGGGCGGGGCACGGTTCGATAGTGAACGTGTCGTCACGCGTGGCCGGCCAGGGCACGCCCAACCTGGCCGCCTATACCGCGAGCAAGGCTGGGCTCGAGGCACTCGCCCGGTCGATCACCGCTGACTACGCCCGCCAGGGCATCCGCGCCAACACCGTCCGCCCCGGCTACATCATCCACGAGCGCCGCGACTCCGAGGTCGGCGCCGCCCGCCGGGCCCGGCTCGAGGGCATGCACCTCACCCGCCTGTCGACTGCCACCGACGTCGCCTACGCGGTCTTGTTCTTGGCCTCGCCCGAGTCGGAGACGATCAGCGGGGTCACGCTGCCGGTCGACGGCGGCAGCAGCGCGGTGCGCGGCCTCACCCTCGGATGAGCCCAGGAGTCGTCGCGGTGTACCGCGTCCCGCAGTCCACAGGAGCCGGGGGCCGCTGGTATGTGCCCGACACCGACGCCACGTCCGGGCGCGACGGCGAAGTTGCCTCGATCGCAGTTCTTGCCGACCAAGTGGGCGTTGCAAACGCCATGGAGGCGTACCGCGTCGACCCCCGACTCCAGTGGGACGAAAGCGAGGGCAACGACCTCGAGGTCACGCAGCTCTCGTT
>JBOGFL010000472.1:0-6512 GCA_050743285.1 Acidimicrobiia bacterium | reverse complement strand
GATGAAGCCGTCAACTCCGAGCCGACGCCGCTGCCGAAAGTGACCGTCATTGGCGAGCACGAGTCAGAGGGCTATCTCGTCGAGAACAGCCGCACCGCGACCAAGACCGACACGCCGCTCCTCGACGTGCCGCAGGCCGTGTCGGTCGTGACGCGCGACCTGATCCAGGACCAGGCGATGCAGAGCCTCGCCGACGTCGCGCGCTATGTGCCGGGCGCCGGCATGGCGCAGGGCGAGGGCAACCGCGACACGATCATCCTGCGCGGCAACAGCTCGACCAGCGACTTCTTCCTGGACGGCGTGCGCGACGACGTCGAGTACTACCGCGATCTCTACAACATCGACCGCGTCGAGGTCCTGAAGGGCCCGAACGCCATGATCTTCGGTCGCGGCGGCGCGGGCGGCGTCGTGAACCGCGTCTCGCGCCAGGCGAACTGGGAACCGGTCCGCGAGGTCTCGCTGCTGGGCGGCTCCTGGGAGAACATGCGGGCGACGTTCGACTTCGGCGACGCCGTGAGCGAGAGCCTTGCGCTGCGCGTGACCGGCGTCTACGAGGATTCCGAGAGCTACCGCGACGGCTTCCAGCTCGAGCGCAAGGGCGTGAACCCGACGGCCGCCTTCGCGGTCGGCGACGCCACGGTGATCCGGCTGTCTTACGAGTACTACGACTACGACCGCGTCGCCGACCGCGGTATTCCGTCGCTCACCGACAATGACTCGGCCACCGTAGATCGGCCATTCCGAACCGATGCGTCCACATTCTTCGGCGACCCGGGCGACAGCCCCACCTTCGCCACGGTGAACCAGGGATCGGTCACGATCGACCACGCGTTCAACGATGACGTGCGCCTGCGCAACCGCACGCTCTACGCGGACTACGACAAGTTCTACCAGAACATCTTCGCGGGCGGGCCGGTGGACGGCGCCACGGGCGAGGTTTCGCTGTCCGCGTACAACAACCAGCAGCTCCGCGAGAACTTCTTCAATCAGACGGATCTCACGTTCACGGCCGAAACCGGCTCGATCGGCCACGAGTTCCTGGTCGGCATGGAGCTCGGCGAGCAAACCACCGACAACTTCCGAAACACCGGCTTCTTCAACGGCACGAGCGAGACCATCCTCGTGCCCGCGAGCGACCCGACGGTGTCGGTGCCCATGACCTTCGCCCAGGACGCGGACGACGCCGACAACCACGGCCGCGCGACGATCGCCGCGCTATACGTGCAGGACCAGCTCCGCCTGTCGGAGAAATGGCTGGCCGTGCTGGGTCTGCGCTACGACAGCTTCGACATGGATTTCAGCAACCACCGCACGGGCGACCGGATCGAGACCTCGGACGACCTCCTCTCACCCCGTGGCGGGCTGATCTACAAGCCGGCCGAGGACGTTTCGATCTACGCGAGTTACAGCATGACTTACGTCCCGCGCGCGGGCTCGCAGCTCGCATCCCTCAACGTGGACAACGCAGCGCTCGACCCCGAGGAATTCGAGAACGTTGAAGTCGGCGCCAAGTGGGACTTGGGTCCTTCGCTCGCGTTGACCGCTGCGCTGTTCCAGCTCGACCGTAAGAACGTGGTGATCCCGGACCCGAACGACCCGGGCGTGTCGATCCTCGTCGACGGCCAACGGACGGAAGGCTTCGAGCTCGGCCTCAGCGGGCAGATCAACGACGCCTGGAGCATCCAGGGCGGCTACGCATTCCAGGATGGCCACCTGACGGACGCTCTCGGCGGCGCGCGTCTCGCCCAGCTTCCGGAGCACGTCGTGTCGCTGTGGAACCGCTACGACTTCACATCTGCCTGGGGCGTCGGACTCGGCATCGTCTACCAGACCGAGATGTTCGCGGCTGCCGACAACGCCGTGACGCTGCCGGAGTTCACCCGCGTGGACGCCGGCGTGTTCTACGCGCCGACCGAGCGCTTGCGGATGCAGCTCAACGTCGAGAACCTCTTAGACGAGGACTACTACCCGAACGCCCACAACAACAACAACATCACGCCGGGCTCGCCGACGGCGGTCCGGCTCGGAGTGACCGCGAGCTTTTGAGAACGGAGGGGACGCGCCCGTTCATATTCGCGGTGGAGACAGTTCTATCGCGAATATGAAGGGGTGCGTCCCCTTCAATTCGGTTTATGATCGCGCCACCCCGATACCGAACTGGGAGTTTCGCAGTGCACAAGAAGAACGTGGCGCTCATCGCGGGCGCTGTGCAGGCCGCGTGCCTGGGCGCCGTACAAACGGCCGTTGCGCAGGAATCGACGGTTTTCGAGCCGGTCATCGTGACGGCGCAAAAGCGCGAGCAGAGCATTTACGAGGTTCCGGTCGCCATCAGCGCGTTCTCGGCGGAAACCATCGAGAAGCAGGGCATCGGGGACCTGACCGACATCGGCAAATTCGTCCCGAACCTGAACGTCACGGGTTTCTCCGCGGGCCACACCTCGTCGGTGAACCCGTTCATCCGGGGCATCGGCCTGCAGGACCACCTGATCACAACCGACCCGGGCGTCGGCGTCTACGTGGACGGTATCTACCTCGGCCGCCAGGTCGGCCAGAACTGGAGCCTCGCGAACATCGAGCGCGTCGAGGTGCTGCGCGGCCCGCAGGGCACGCTGTACGGGCGAAATTCCATCGGCGGCGCGATCAACATCATCACGCGCCAGCCGGGCGACGAGGACGGCGGCCGGCTCTCGTTCACGGCGGGAAGCCGCGGACGACTGAACGCCGACTTCTACACGAACATGGCCTTTACCGACCAGCTCGCATTGTCGCTGACAGGCGCCTACCAGCACCGCGACGGTCTCGGCCGCTTCCTGCTGCTCGAGAATCCACGCAAGGAAGTCGGCGAGATGACGGACGTGTCGGCCCGCGCCGCGCTCAAGTGGTCGCCCAACGACCGGCTGTCCTTCCTCGTCACCGCCGACGCCAACGACGGCGACGGCGGGCTGCGCCCGTACGATACCTTGATCGATGAAGTGCCTACGGGCGGGGTCTTTGCGCAGGGTTACCGCAATTCCGACACCGCGGCGAATCCCTACAACAACAACACGGGCCAGGCGTCGCAGACCGAGGTGACGAACGAGGCGCAGGGCGTCTCGCTCACGGTGGACTATGAGATCGGGGGCGGCATGGCCGCGAAGCTTCTCCTGAGCGACCGCCACTCCGAGTACAAGGCGGGACTCGACGACGACAGCCTGTTCGACGACGTCCTGAGCTTCCCGGAGCGCGGCGAGGCGGACCAGCAGTCCGCGGAGCTCCAGCTCACGGGTGACTTTGGCAAGTGGGACTATGTCGCGGGCGTCTACTGGTTCTCGGAGGACGGCGAGAACATCCAGGACCCGACGATCTTCCTCGGCGATCCCGGCGACTTCCTCCTGGCGCAGGACGTGGACAGCCAGGCGATCTACGGCAACCTTGGCTACCACGTCTCCGACGCGCTGCGCGTTTCCGCGGGCCTGCGCTACACGCAGGACGACAAGACGGCGCGCACAATCATCAATTCGGGACTCATCGACGAGACCAACAGCCGCGACTGGTCCGAGGTGAGCTGGGACGTTTCGGCAAACTACGAGCTCGACGAGCGCATGAATGTGTACGGCACGATTCAGAGCGGCTACCAGTCGGGGCAGTTCCCCCCGCGCCCGTTCTGCCTGTTCGGGTCGCTGGCTGGCGGGTTCGACCCTCTCTCGGACGACCCGAACTATTGCTTCGTCGCCAATGACAACGTCACCGCCCTCAACTACGAGGTCGGTCTCAAGGGGCAGCCTTTCGACAGCTTGCAGATGAGCATCGCGGTCTTCTACACGGACTACTCCGACCTGCCGTACCAGGTGAGCGAAACGCTTCCCGGCGCGGGTTTCGACACCCGCAACATCCTCGTCGACCAGACGTCGATAGGCTTCGAGTGGGAAGGCATCTGGCAGGTCACCGACGCGTTCCGGATCCAGTCGACCCTCGGCTACATCGACACGAGCGCGGACGAGCAGGTCACCGATCCGAACAACCCGCCGCCGCCCGCCGTGGCTCCGCTGACGCCCGAGCTGACATTCTCGATCAGCCCCGAGTTCAGCTTCGCGCTGGGCGATGGCGACGTCACGCTGCGCGCCGACTACTCGTTCCGCGACGACATGTTCGGCGAGCCGAGCGCGGACCCGCTGCGATTTACCCAGATCGACAGCCGCGACATCGTCAACTTCGACATCACCTATGAGCCGTCCGATGGCGACTGGTCGGTGTCGGCCTATGGCAAGAACGTCACGGACGAGCGCTACGACAACGCGCGGCTCAACACGGGCGACTATATCCTCGTGATCATGTCGAACGACGCCAGCGAGTTCGGGGTCCGCGTGACAAAGGAGTTCTGAACCCGCATTTTCAGCAGCCGTCCTACGTTGTCACGTGGGGGCGGCGGCGTGAGAATGGGGCATGCGAACTTGCGCGGCCGCCATGGCATTCCTGCTGGCGGCGGTGGCTTGGGCGCCGCCGCTCGCCGCGGCCGAGAGTGACTATCTCGGCCTCCTGCGCGCGCGTGACCTGACGACCTTCGGCTTCCTGCGCCTCGACATGCGCCCTGCCCACGCGGTCCACTCGGCCCCCGGCTCCTGGGCGATCGAGATGGAGCTCGCCCACCAGAACACCTGGGCGCTCAGCAAGGACGCGGAGAAGTACATCGAGTCGCTGCCGGGCCGGCGCGAGCTGGGCCCCGACGATGTTGCGGCCATCCGGGCCCTGCCGGGCGAGAACTTCGTCTTCGACATGGAAATGGCGGAGCTGGACGTCACCTTCCACTACAAGTTTTCCAGGCGCTGGGGCGGCTACCTGGTGCTCTCCGGCGTGAACTACAGCGGCGGCTTCATGGACGGGGCGATCGAAGGGTTCCACGACTTCATGGGCTTCGACGAGGCCGGGCGGCCGAGGGTTGCGCGGAACGACGTCAACCTGATCGCCGACCTGGACTCGGCGAATCTCGCCTTCCTCGAGGAGCCGACGAACGGCGGCATGCTCGACCCGACCATTGGCCTGCGCTACTCCAGCGATCGCCAGATGAAAGGCTGGAACTACGTCCTCGAGGCTGCGGCGAAGGTCGCCTGGCGCGGACGCAAGGACTTCATCTCGACCGGCAGCACGGATTACGGCCTGCAGGCGACGCTGCAGAAGTTCGGCGACCACCACGCCTGGTACGTGAGCGCCTCGGGCGTGTACTACGACGGCACCTCGAACATCACGCCGACCGACCCGCAGATCGTGCCGACGCTGATCGTCGGCTACGAGCGCAAGCTGAGCGACAGGACACACCTCGTCCTGCAGGGCTACATCAGCGACAGCGTTTACTCGAGGGAGGACACGCAGTTGCAGGAGCTGCTCGACCGGAAATACCAGTTGAGCCTCGGGTTCTACCGCCGCTTTGGCCGCGGCATGTTGTCCTTCGCGATCACCGAGAACCTGCAGAACTTCAACAACACGCCGGACGTCGGGCTGCAGCTCGGCTGGGCTTTCAGCCCCGCGCTCGCGAATACCTCCGATTGATCAAGCCGGCAGGACGTTCGCGTTCAGGCGGAAGAGGTTCATCGGGTCGTACTTTCTCTTGACCTCGCGCATGCGCGCGAGGTTGCCCTGGTAATTCTCGTCCACCACGGCCTGGGCCTCGTCCGCAACCTCGTTGGTGTAATAGCCGCGAGTGAAGGGCTCGAGCTTCGACCACGCGCCGCGCAGGTAATCCACGTGCGGCGTGCGGTCGCGCTCCAGCGGCCAGCTCACGAGCGTCAGCACGTTGTGCGTCGCGTAGCGGTGCGGGAACGCGGTCGCATCCGCCGCGACCTTGCCGATCGCGCCGCCCCCGTTCTGGAAGAACAGCATCGTGGCGCGCTCCGGGTGCGGCACGTAGCCGTCGACCATTGCGTCGACGAGCCCCGGCCGGAAGCCGCCGATGAACCCCGACTTGAGGTAGGTCCCGATGTTGCGCGGATCAGCGTTGTCGTGCATGCGCTGCGCGGCGACGTAGTCCATCGGCCCGATGGCGTCGGAGAGTGGCGCGCCGAGCTGGCGGATCGGAGCGAGTACGCGCTCGGCCTCGCCTGCCGGCCCCGAATAGCAGGCGCTCAGCAGGAAGACGCCGGGCTTGCCACCAGGAGGCGTGGCGAGGATCGCGTCGACGTATAGCTCAGGCGGCGCGCCGGCGCTGTACTCGGCGTAGAACTCGAGCAGCTCACGCGCACGGTCGATCGGGAAGGCGATGTCGCCGGCGACGACCCGGCGCTGCATGGGATGCAGGTCGAACTCGAAGCTCGTCACGACGCCAAAGTTTCCGCCACCGCCGCGAACGCCCCAGTAGAGATCCGGGTATTCGTCGGCGTCCGCGTGCAGGAAGCGCCCGTCGGCGGTGACGACGTCGACCGCGCGCAGGTTGTCGATCGCAAGCCCGAAGCGGCGCGCGAGCCGGCCGAAGCCGCCGCCCAGAGTCAGGCCGCCGACGCCGGTGTGGGAGACGGTGCCGGCCGTCGTCACGAGCCCATGCG
>JBOGFL010000471.1:0-4095 GCA_050743285.1 Acidimicrobiia bacterium | reverse complement strand
CTGGAAGAGGTCGGCAAGGAATTCGGTGTGACCCGCGAGCGCATCCGGCAAATCGAGTCGAAGACGCTGGCCAAGCTTCGCCATCCCACCCGCTCGCAGCGGCTGCGTGACTACCTCGAGGAGGCGTAGCTGCCGGTCGACCTCAGCTGTCCACGCGCTGTGTACAGAGGAAGTCGTAGAGCATTCGGGGCTGCCGGCGCAGGTCATAGATCCGGATCGGCAACCCGTGTGTGGCGGTCGGTTGAAATAAAGCGACGAGGCGGGTGTTGCACGCGACGTCGAGGTAGAACGCCGATTCGCGGGGATACCGATCCGGGTTGGATGCGTACCGTCCGTACCGCAGGCCGTTGGTGACGAAATAGTCGTAACCGTTGCGCTGCAACTCGGCGAGCGAGTTGTTGCGAGGGTCGATCGCGCGACTCGTGTACCCGTTGACATCATCGACAGGAGCGTTCTTGGCGTCGTCGCCGATCTGGGTTCCGGGCGGGGCGTTGTCTACGATCCACTCGCGGGCCTCGCTTCTCGTACTGCGTTCGGAAACGAGTTGTATGTCGTCGATGAGCCGCATCGTGGGGTGCACGGCCAGGACTCCCGTGATGACGACGCAGGCGGCGGCCGTCGCCCATCGATCGTTGCCCTTGACCGTTGCGGCCAGCCTCCGCACGATCAGATCGACCGTGTATGCCCCGAACAAGATCAGCACCGGGAGGATGGGAATGAGCCAGCGTTGCCAGTGCAGCCTCGATAGGCAGATTCCCACCAGAAACGTGCCACAGAACAAGGCGAGGAGGAGGGGGAGGGCGCGCCGCCGCCAGACAGCGAGCACGACGCCCGCGACGGCAAGGGCAACGAGCGGCCAGGTCAACGTGTCGGGGATCGCGGTACCGAGATACCAGCGCAGGTTTCCTAGGCGCGAGAGTCCTTCTGCAGTGGGCTGAGAAGCATTCTCCTGGACTTCGAGGCTGCCCCGCGCCGTAGACCAGTCCAACAAGAAGAACGGCGTTGTGAGCACGAACCCTCCGAGAGCACTGCCGACGGCGATGCCGGCCGCGCGGATAGCTGATCGAGGGTTCTGGCGAAGCGGCACGATCGCCGCCGCGGCGAGGCACGGCAGGAGGGCGACCATGAAATAGCGCGAACTGATCGCGAATCCGACCGCGAGGCCTGCGCCAACGCACCAGCGGGTGCGCGGCTCCTCGAAGAGCCGCAGGCAGAGCCAGAGCGCGAGCAGTCCGAAGCAGACGCTGGCGCTATCCGAACGCACAATGCGTCCGAAGTGCGCCGAGATCGGTACCACTGCCCAGATCGCAGCAGCGATCAAGGCGACCCGGGCGTTGAAGGCACGACGCCCGACGAGGAATAGCAGCGGCACCGTCGCGACCGACAGGGTGATGGTCCAGAGCCTTGCAAGGACGTAGAACGGCGTCGGATGCTGCTCGTAACGGCGGCTCAGCGCCGAACTCGATCCCAAGATCGGTCCGTCATGGGCTACCGCGTCCCAGGCGTGGATCAACCCGGCGACGGGATAGATGACCGTCGATCCCGGATGGCCGAACCAGTTCGGGTTCGGGTCACCAGTGGCCGCGAAGTGCACGGCCGGATCCACGAAATAGTTTTCGTCGATGTCCGCGAGCGGGAGGTCGCGGCGCAGCGCGCTGAGGTGAGCCACTGCGGAGAGCGCCATCAGCGCGAGCAATGCGCCGATCACCCACCATGACACCCGCGGCGGTTTCTCTTCCCCCGCTTCGCCCGCCGTCGAAACAGCGCTCATGGCAGGGTTCGACACCCGGTCGCTGACCGCTTTCACGACTCGGTCACTCGCGTCGGAGGCTCGCAAGCTGGTCGTGGAGCTCGGCGATCAGTTGCGCCTGGGTGGGGTCGCTCGCGAGGTTCGTGATCTCGAGCGGATCGCTTCGCAGGTCGAACAGTTGGACGTCGCCGTTCGGATACTCGATGTACTTGTGGGTCGCTGTACGTAGGCCCCAGTTGAGTCCCATCTTCTCCCGGTAGCCACCGCAGAAAGCAGCGCGCAGCTCTGCCGCCTGATCCGGCGCGCTGCGATCGATGCCGGTGCGACATCCCCGGAGCAGGACTGCTTGCGGCTCGTCCGTGCCTGTCTTGCCTCGCAGGACGCTGGCGAAGGACGCTCCGTCGACGAAGCCCTCGGGTGCCGAGGTGCTCGCCCAATCGAGAATCGTGGGCAGCAGGTCGACGTTGCTCGTCAGCCGATCGACGGTGCCGGGCTTCACCTCGGGGCCGCTGACAAGAAGTGGAACACGGATCGAGTCCTCGTACAGGTGTCCCTTGCCGCCGAGCCGGTGCTCCCCGAACGAGTAGCCGTTGTCGGACGTGAACACGACGTAGGTGTTTTCGAGGCGACCCGATTCGGCGAGCTCGTCGAGAATCGATATGACGCCTTCGTCGAGGGCTTGCAGAGTCTCGCACGTAGCCACGCGTTGCTTCAGGTTGTTCTCCACTCCGACCGGCACGGCTGCGCTCATCCACTCCGGTTCGTCGACGGTGTCGTACGCATTGAAGTTGGCGGGTAGCTCGAAGGTCCGATCTTCGCACGCGCCTCGGTGTCTTTCGGCGGGGAAGGCGTAACCACCGTTCACCACGGAGAAATGCGGAGCGTTGAAGGCCGCATACAGGAACAGCGGCTGCGAATAGTCGGCGCCTGCTATGAACTCTCGGGCCTTTCTCGCGAGCACATCGGTGGAGTAGTCCTTGGCGTCGGTCCCGTACTCGACGAGCGTGCCGTTCTCGTTCAAGGTGTAGCTGAAATAGTCCGACCCCAACACGTTTCCAGCGAACGTGTCCCAGCCGGGGGGTATGTAGTGGCCGCGATGGAAGGGATAGCCGTTCACGTATTTCCCGACGAAGCCCGTGCGGTAACCGGCATCGTGCAGCATCGTGGCGACGGTGCGCCGCTCGTCTAGCTTTGGGCCGTCGCGCAGGGTTGTGACCCCGGTGTTCTGTGTATAGCGGCCCGTGAGGATGGTCGCCCGGGAAGGACAGCACTGTGGATCGTTGACGAAGGCGTTGGTGAAGCGCGCCCAGTTCGTGCGTTCGTCGATCGCCGGCATTTCGTCTACCGAATCCCACCGTTGGTCGTCGCTGACGATGAGCACGATGTTCGGCTTGTCGCTCTCGGCTCCCCCCACATCCTCGTCGCCCCCGTTGCACGCGTAAAGGGATCCGACGCACGTGAGCACGAGCGACCACACGCAGAGGCGCGCAAGGTGTGGGTCGCCGCGCCGAACAGGCACTCGGTGCGGCTGGGTGTAAACATCCCCGGAGGCCACGCGAAGTCTCCGGAATCGGGCCTCGAAGGCGTGTCGCGTGCTTGCCATGCCTCACACTATGGTCGCCTGCCAGAGCAAGGAGGCTAGCGGGGAGAGAAGCGGTGCGGCGGTAGCCCATCATGCGATCCAATGGGTCGCGCGCGCCGCGACGGGGCCGTAGCTCAGTGGTCAGAGCAGGCGACTCATAATCGCTCGGTCGGAGGTTCGATCCCTCCCGGCCCCACCCAATCGACCTGCGACAACGCGGCCAGTGTGTAGCCGCTCGGTAGGCTCAGTCGCCGAAGGCTTTCGCGACGGGCCGTAGCGAGCAAGGAGAGAGAGCGTGCTTAGAGACCATCCGATCGACGTTGTTCTGCTGGCCACCGATCTCGAGTCGTCCAAGGAGTTCTATGCCGGCAAGCTCGGGCTCGAGATTCTGAACGAGAGTGAGGAGGAGATCGTCTACAAGTGCGGAGGGGATAGCCAACTGGCGGTCACGAAGAGCACCACGGGCACCGCCGACGAGCAGACACAGGCTGGTTGGCGGGTCGACGACCTGGCCGCAGAGATAGCCGAGCTGCGGTCTCGCGGTGTCGAGATTCAGGAGTACGACATGCCGGGCCTGAAGACGATCGATGGCGTCGCCGACATTGGTTTCGCCCTCATGGCTTGGATCGTCGATCCGCACAAGAACGCGTTGGCCATCATGCAGTTGAAGTAGCCGGGGACGAAGGGACTATCGCTCGGTCGGAGGTCCCTGCCGGCCCCACCTCAGTCGGTCAGTTCGGCACGATCCGCGTCGGCACCGTGT
>JBOGFL010000470.1:0-1912 GCA_050743285.1 Acidimicrobiia bacterium | reverse complement strand
GTCGTACTCGGTCGCGATCCCGGACGCGAGCTCGTTGCGCGCCTTCGCCACGCCGGTGGCCGCGAACGCCGCCTTGATCCCCGGCGAGTTGTCGTCGGCGTGCGAATCGCCCACGATCACGACCCGGAGCGGACGGCCGGCGGACGGCACGAAGTGGACGTGCGATTCCGGCTCCGGCGGCTCTGAAGGCTCGGGCTGCGGTGCGGGTGGCGGTGGTTCCGGATCGGGCGCGGAGGGCTCTAGTTGCGGGTCGCTCGCCGGGGTTTCCGGATCGGGCGCGGAGGGCTCTGATTGCGGGTCGCTCGCCGGGGTTTCGGGATCGGGCTCGCCGCCAACGGCCGTACCCGCGCCGAATACCGCTGCCGCCACGACAATCCCCGCCACCGCCCGCATCCGCATGCCGTATCCTTTTTACCCGAACGGCGACGTTCCGACCACTCAGCCGGCGGCGAATGCTGGCCAGTGTCGGGGCTAGCCTCGCCCGGCCTTGGGGATCTTCAGGTGGCTGCGGAGATCGAAGGACCCGGTCGAACGGGGCGTCCTGCTGAAATCGACAGTCGAGTCACTCGAGCTCTCGAACCGCGAGGTGCTGTCGGCCTACGAGCAGCTGGACGGCGGCTGCCTCCCCGGTTGATCCACGTCAGTCGCGTCGGCCGATCAGGCAACCATGCCTGAGCCCGTCCATGTCCACGCGCCGCGCGAGTTGAGCGAGACCCCCGAGCACGCGAGTCGCCGAGAGCGACTGCTGGAGCTGGCCGCCGCGATCCTGATGGCGTTGGCGACCGTCGCCATCGCCTGGAGTGGCTATCAGGCAGCCCGCTGGAGCGGATTGCAGGCCCAGCGCGACGCCGAGGCGAACGCGGCTCGCGCCGAAGCGAACGACGCCCGGACTCTTGCCGCCGAGCAGCGGCTGGAGGACCTCACGAACTTCAACCGCTGGCTCGAGCTGTCGACCGAGGGCAATGTCGTGCTGGCGAGCCTCTATGAGGCGCGCTTCCGGCGAGAGTTCCGCCCCGCGTTCGACGCCTGGCTCGCCGAGGACCCCTTGCTGGACCCCACTGCGACGCCGAGTCCGCTACGAGAGGACGAGTACCAACTCGCGGCCAACGACGAGGCGGAACGGCGGGAAGACGCCGCCGCCGAGAGCTTCGACGAGGGTAGGGAGGCGACCGAGAACGGCGACCACTACGTCTTCACCACCGTGTTCCTCGCCGCAGTGCTGTTCTTCGCCGGAATTTCGCTGCGGTTCAACTGGATGCCGATGCGAATCGCGATTCTCGTCCTGGCCGCCGTCTTCTTTGGCGCCGGCCTCGTCCAGTTGTTCTCGCTACCGGTCCGCTGACTGTGTAACTCCACCAGTCCCTGACGAGGTTGTTCGGTCTGTGGGGCGTGGTGGTGGTGTCGTGACGCGACCGGCTACCAGCCCCAGGCGTAGTTCTCGTCGGGCCAGGTGACGACGCCCGCGTCGTTCAGTTCGTTCATCTGGGCGTCGTCGTAGCCGAGCCAATCGAGAATCTCGCGGGTGTGCTCGCCGACCCGCGGCGGCGGTCCGTGGATCAGGCCCGGGTTCTCGGAGAACTTGATGAGCTCGCCGAACTGGCGCATGCGACCGACGCCGGGTTGCTCGTACTCGACGACGAGACCGGCGCGCTCGTTGTCACCGTCGAAGAGCATGAGGTCGCCCGCGTGCGGATCGATGGGTATCTCGTTGGGCACGCCGGCGTCGTCGAGTGCACGCGACCACTGCATCGCGGTGCGCTGCAGAAAGGCTTGCACGAGGGCGGCGCCCGCTTCGTCCCGTGGCGCGGCGCCGTCCACTCCCGCCGTCGCGCACAGCCCCTCCCAGTGCTCCTGCTTCACCGCCGCCACCTGGATCCACTCGTCGTCCTGGCAGTGGTACAGGCAGTACGAC
>JBOGFL010000469.1:0-6674 GCA_050743285.1 Acidimicrobiia bacterium | reverse complement strand
TCGCCTCCGCGTCGGACGGGGGCGCCGCGCCCCAATAGCCGAGCTGTACACCCAGCTTCATCAGTGGCTCCTCGTCCTCCGGTTGCCGCTCTGGCGGCGCCACAGTAGAACGAGTGCGCATGCCGGTCGACCCGACAATCCAAGGAATTCTCGACGCCGTCAACGCGCGCTCGTTCGACGAGACCGCCGGGCTGCCGCCGTCCGAACGCCGGATACAGATGCGCCAGGCCACGGAGCAGATCTTCGTCGAACTCGCCGAAACGCCGGGGGCCGTCGCGGCGGTGACCGACCACCGGGTGCCGGTGGACGGCGTCGAGATCACGGTCCGCGTGTACACACCGCAGGGCGTTCCACCTTTCCCGGCCCTCGTCTACTTCCACGGCGGCGCTTTCTGGCTTGGCGACGTCGACCTGTCCGACCCCCCGTGCCGCGACCTTGCCCACCGCACCGGATCCGTCGTGGCGTCGGTCGACTACCGCCTCGCGCCCGAGAACCCGTTCCCGATCCCGGTCGAAGACTGCTTTGCTGCGCTCGCGTGGACGGTCGCGCAGTCGGCTGAGCTCGGCGTCGACGTCAACCGCGTGGCCATCGGTGGCAGCAGCGCGGGCGGCAATCTCGCCGCTGCGGTCGCGCTCATGGCTCGGGATCGGGGCGGACCGGCAGTGTGCTTCCAGTGGCTCGACATCCCGGTCACCGACTCGCGCCTCGACACGCCATCGATGCGCGAGTTCGCCGAGGGTTACCTCCTCACCAAAGGAGCCATGCTCGAGGGCTGGGCTTTCTACGTGCCCGACCTCGACGATCGCGCCAACCCGTATGCGTCGCCGATGCACGCCGCCGACGTCTCGGGCCTGCCCCCTGCGTTCGTGACCACCGCCGAGTACGACCCACTGCGCGACGAAGGGGAGGCCTACGGCGCCCGACTCGCGGACGCCGGTGTCGTCACCACCATCCAGCGCTACGACGGAATGATCCACGGCTTCGGCCTCTTCACCGCCATCCTGCCCACGGCCCGCGAGTGCCGCGATGATGTCGTGGCGGCGCTTCGCTCCGCCTTCGGGTGAGCGCGAACGGCCGCTACGTCGAGTTCACCCGGGACGAGTGGCGCTCTCTCCGAGCGGCGACCCCACTGACGCTCGATGAACAGGACCTCGAGCAGCTGCGTGGCATCAACGTGCACATGTCGCTCGACGAGGTCGCGGCGATCTACCTCCCGCTCTCCCGGCTGTTGAATCTCTACGTCGGCGCGGCCGAAAGCCTCCACAACGTCACCGACACGTTCCTCGGCGAGCTCCCGGCCCGCACCCCCTACGTCATCGGCATCGCCGGCAGCGTCGCGGTCGGGAAGAGCACCACTGCGCGCGTTCTCCAGGCGGTGATGGCGCGCTGGCCCGATCACCCCCGCGTCGATCTGGTGACCACTGACGGCTTCCTCTTTCCGAACCGCGTCCTCGAGGACCGCGGCCTGATGAGCCGCAAGGGCTTCCCCGAGAGCTATGACCGGCGTCGCTTGGTGCACTTCCTCACCGATCTCAAGGGCGGTGTGCCCCGCATCGAAGCGCCGACGTATTCACACCACACCTACGACATCGTCGCCGACGAGATGCAGGTCATCGAGGAGGCCGACGTGGTGATCATCGAGGGTCTCAACCTGTTGCAAGCCGCCGACGGTCAGAAGGGAACGATCCCATCGACCTTCGTCTCCGACTTTCTCGACTTCTCGATCTACGTCGACGCCGACGAACGCGACATCGAGCAGTGGTACGTCGACCGGTTCCTCACCCTCCGGGAGACGGCGTTTACCGACACGCGGTCGTTCTTTCACCACTTCTCCGCGCTCTCACTCGACGACTCCGTGGCGATGGCGCGTCAGATCTGGCGTGACATCAACGGCCGCAACCTTTCGGAGAACATCTTCCCTGCCCGCGAGCGGGCCCACCTCATCCTCGAGAAGGGCCCCGATCACCTCGTGCGGCGCGTGCGCCTCCGCCGTCTCTAGCCGAGTGAGACGGGAGCGTCGATACTGCTGGCGCGCGCCGTTCTTCACGAACCGATGCGCCGCGAGCGAGTGGTGGGCCTCACACTCGCCCTCGCCGGCCTCGTGCTGATCGCGGTCTAGATGGGGATCCTCCTCGGGCTGGGCGTCGCCGTCACGTACGGCGGCGCCGACTTCATCGGCGGGTTCACCGCCAAACACTCGGCGACCGGCGCGGTCGTCTTCTTCGGCCAAGCCGCCGGGCTGCTCGCCGCATTGATGTTCGCCGTGGCGCTGGGTGGTGATCCCGAACCGCGCGATCTCACCCTGGGGATGAGTGCCGGCGTCGTCGGGATAGTCGGCGTGACCGCGTTGTACCGCGGGCTCGCGGTCGGACGCATGGGCGTGGTCGCGCCGATCACCGCGGTCGTCAACGCGATGATCCCGTTGGGATGGGGCCTCGCCCAGGGCGAGCGCCCGTCGGGGCTGGCGTATGTCGGTGTCGCCATGGCGCTGTTCGCAGTGGTGCTGATCGCCTACGAACCCGACGTCGAAGACGATTCGCCAGCCGCCGCGTCCCGCACCACCCAGGTCTTGCTCGGACTCGCGGCCGGCGTCGGGTTCGGCATCGCGCTGGTCTGTTTCGCCGAGACCAGCTCCGACAGCGGAGTGTGGCCGGGCTTCGCCGCACGTTGCACGACGGTGCCGCTCCTCGCGCTCGTGCTGCTCATCGGCCGTCGCGTGTTGCTGCCCCACCGCGGCGACCGCCGCTTGGTGGCCGTCGGCGGCGTGCTCGACGCCGGCGCCAACGCGTTCCAGTTGCTCGCGGTACGGGAGGGGCTCCTCGCATTGGTGGCGCCGGTCTCCGCGCTGTACCCCGCGGGCACGGTGCTGCTGGCCCGGCTCGTGCTGCACGAGCGCATCGGGCGTGCCCGCCTGCTCGGACTCGCGGTCGCCCTGGCGGGCCTCGTGCTCATTGCGGTCTAGCGGGGTGACGTCCGCCCGCGGGTGCGCCTGCGTTGGGCACCCCGGCCCGCGACACTGGGACCGTGGAGAAGCACCCGGATCGGCCGGACCGTCATTTCGACCCGAACGGCACCTACCTGCCCGACTCGGCGATGCCTACCCGCGGGCGCGGGGCGCCGTGACGGGTGGGCGCGAGAGCTAATTCGGGAAGCCCACCGGCAGGTGCTTGATGCCGTTGATGAAGTTGGAGCGCAGGCGGGCCGGTTCGCCGCGTTGTTCGATGGTGGGAGCGAGGTCGAGCAGCAACTCATAGAGAAGCTTGATCTCGAGGCGGGCGAGGTTCGCCCCGAGGCAGAAGTGCGGACCGCCGCCACCGAACGCAACGTGCTCATTGGGAGTGCGGCTGACGTCGAAGGTGTCGGGATTCGGGAACTGCCGCTCGTCGCGGTTCGCGGAGATGTACCAGATGACGACCTTGTCGCCTTCCTTGACGGGGTGGCCGCCGACCTCGGTGTCGCGGGTCGCGTTGCGACGGAAGTGCATCACCGGGCTCGCCCACCGAAGCATCTCGTCGACTGCAGTCGGGAGCAGTGAGCGGTCGTCGACCAGGCGCGCCCATTGATCGGGATGCTCGAACAGCGCCACCATCCCGTTGGAGATCAGGTTGCGGGTCGTCTCGTTGCCGGCCACCGCCAGCAGCAGAAAGAAGAGATCGAACTCGAGCTCACTGAGCCGGTCACCTTCGACCTCGGCGTTGAGCAGGACGGTGATGATGTCGTCGGACGGGTTGGCCCGCTTCTCGGCGGCGAGGGCATTGGCGTAGGCGTACAGCTCGGCCGACGCCTGCGCGGCGTACTCGCCGTCTTCGCTCGCGAACTCCGGATCTTCGGAGCCGATCATCCGGTTGCTCCAGTCGAAGACCTTGTGGCGGTCCTCCTGCGGCACGCCCATGATGTCGGCGATCGCCTGGAGCGGAAGCTCGGCCGCGATGTCCGTGACGAAGTCGGCTTCGCCGGCGTCGACGCAGTCCCGGATGATGCGGCGCGTGCGCGCCCGCAGGCCCTCTTCGAGCTTGCCGACCATTCTTGGCGTGAAGCCCTTGTTCACCAGCAGCCGGTAGCGCGTGTGCATGGGTGGGTCCATGTTGAGCATGAGCATCCGCTGCTGCTCGAGTTGCTCGGTCGGCATCTCGTTGATGAGTGCGGTGCGGGCCGCCGACGAGAACCGCTGGTTGTCACGGTTGATCTCGACAACGTCGGCGTATCGAGTGACGGCCCAGAAGCCAGGGCCGTCGGGATCGTGCTCGTGCCAGTAGACGGGGGCCTCGCGGCGCAACACCTCGAACTGGTCGAACGGCACACCGCGCACATAGGTGTCGCGGTCGACGAGGTCTACGTCCCGTAGGTCCATCGGCCTACTCCTGGAACTCGCGGATCCTGGTACGGCTTGGGCAGCACGCGACGGGGCGCGCCCATGCGCCAGTATTTTCCGTCGGCTAGATATTCGTCCTCGGTCCAGGCGCCGACGATGTGCTCGAGCGCCTCCGACCACATCGCGCGCGTCTCGTGAGGGTTGATGTCGAACCCTTCGAGCTCAGCGCGGGTCGACGACCGGCCGGTGCCGAACTCCACCCGGCCGTTGGAGAGAAGGTCGAGCACGGCCACCGACTCGGCCGTGCGGATGGGGTGGTTGTACGGCTTGGGCAGGAGGCGCACGCCGTAGCCGATGCGAATGCGCTCGGTGCGGGCTGCGATCGCGCCGTAGAGGATCTCGGGGTTCGAGCAGTGCGAGTACTCCTCGAGGAAGTGGTGCTCGACGGTCCAGAACGAGTGGAAGCCCATCTCGTCGCCGAGGATCGCCTGCTCGAGGGTGTTGTGGTACGCCGCGTGCTCCTTGCCCGGCGCCCAGGGGCGAGCGACCGGGATCTCGTAGAACAACGCGAACTTCACGGAAACCCCCAGGAACCGGGCAACGACGCCGTTTGACGACTAGAACACGTTTCAATCAGCATACGCGCGTGACCCGGTTGGACGAAAGCGTGGTCCTTGTCACCGGCGCGTCGTCGGGGATCGGCCTCGCCGAGCACAAACAGCTCGACGGACTGGTGCACGCGGCCGGCGTCGCCGGCGGCGGTCCCGTCCACCTGCTCGAGCGGGCCGACTGGGACCAGATGATCAACGTGAACCTCACCGGCACGTTCCTCACCTGCAAGCACGCGCTACGGCCGATGGTGGAGCAGCGCTCCGGCAGCATCGTGACCATCGCCAGCATCGAGGGGATCGAGGGCACCGAAGGCGGCAGCACGTACTGCGCGTCGAAGGGCGGGGTGGTACTGCTCACCAAGAACCTCGCCATCGACTACGCGCGGACCGGCGTGCGCGCCAACTGCGTGTGCCCCGGCTTCATCCAGGGCACGGGCTTGTTCGAGAGCACCGTGGCGCCGATGGGCGAGATCGTCAACCGCTACAAGGAACGCCACCAGCTGGGCCGGTTCGGCAAGCCCGAGGAGATCGCGGCGATGATCGCGTTCTTGATATCGGACGACGCGTCGTTCGTGACCGGACAGGCGATCGCCGTCGACGGGGGCTACCTCGCCGGCACCCCGGACCGGCGTCCTCGAAGGGCTCTACTAGCGTGACGGCCAGGCCCCGTTAAGGAGGCGGAATGCACATCGGGTACACCGACGAGCAAGAGGCGCTGCGGCGCGAGTTGCGCGCCTACTACGACAAGCTCCTCACGCCAGAGGTTCGCGAAGAGCTCGCCCGGGGAGGTGGCGTCGGCTCGCCGATGCGCAAGGTCGTACGGCAAATGGGCGAGGACGGCTGGCTCGGCATCGGCTGGCCCGAGGAGTGGGGCGGCCAGGGCCGCTCGGCGATCGAGCAGTTCATTTTCTTCGATGAGTCGATGCGGGCGGGTGCGCCGGTCCCGATGTTGACGATCAACACCGTCGGTCCGACGATCATGCGCTTCGGGTCCGACGAGCTGAAGGAGTTCTTCCTGCCCAAGATCCTCAGGGGCGAGATCCATTTCTGCATCGGGTACACCGAGCCGGGCGCGGGCACCGACCTCGCCGCGCTGCGCACCAAGGCCGTGCGCGACGGCGAGGAATACATCATCAACGGGCAGAAGATCTTCACGAGCCTCGCGGGCGACGCCGACTACGTGTGGCTGGCGGTCCGCACCGATCAAGAGGCGAAGAAGCACAAGGGCCTGTCGATCATCATCGTTCCGCTCGACACGCCCGGCATCAAGATCGTCCCGATGCAGCTGCTGTCGGAGAACGACATCAACCAGGTGTTCTACGACGACGTACGGGTGCCGGCCGGCAACGTCGTCGGCGGCGAGAACAACGGCTGGGGCCTGATCACCAGCCAGCTCAACCACGAACGGGTCACGCTCTGCTCGCCGGGGATGCTCCAGCGCATCTCCGATGACGTCTTCCAGTGGGCCCGGGATACAAAGCTCGCCGCCGGGCGGCGCGTGATCGACCAGGAGTGGGTGCAACTGAATCTGGCGCGCGTCCGGGCCGGTCTCGACTTCCTCCAGCTCATGAACTGGAAGGTGGCGTGGGACGGCACCCAGCAGCGACTCGAGGTCGCGGATGCGTCGACGATCAAGGTGTTCGGGACCGAGTTCTACCTCGAGGCGTTCCGGCTGCTGATGGAGGTGATCGGGGAGCGCAGCTATCTGCTCGAAGGGTCGCCAGAAGCGCTGCTGAAGTCTCGCCTCGAGC
>JBOGFL010000468.1:0-3559 GCA_050743285.1 Acidimicrobiia bacterium | reverse complement strand
GAGCGACACGATGTCCCGCACCGGTCCCGGTTTGCCGGCCAGTACCTGACGGGCGATGGCGGCGTTCCCGGCCGCGTCACCACCGGCGAGTGCGCTGCGGTCGACCCGAGCGATGCCGTAGTGAGTCGGGTCGACATCGAAGTTCCGAACCGACCCTTCCCGGGCTTCGATCACGCTCGACGTCGACGTCGTCGTGAGCTCGTCGAGCCCGTCGTGGCCGTAGAACACGAGCACGTGCTCGGCGCCGAGATCGGCGAGGGTCCGCGCCATCCGGTCGGCCATCGCGGGATCGGAGACGCCGACGGCCTGCCGGCGGGCGCGGGCGGGGTTCGCCAGCGGACCGAGGAAGTTGAAGGTCGTCGGAACGCCGAGCTCCTTGCGGGCGCCCGCGGCGAATCGCATCGCGGGATGGAACCGGGGGGCGAAGCAGAAGCCGATCCCGGCTTCCTCGACGCACCGGGCCACGCCATCGGGACCGAGGTCGATCACCACCCCGAGCGCCTCGAGGACGTCGGCCGAGCCGCACTGCGAGGACGAGGCCCGGTTCCCGTGCTTCGCAACCCGGGCGCCCGCGCCCGCCGCCACCAGCGCCGCCATCGTCGAGACGTTGACGGTCCCTGACCGGTCACCACCGGTCCCGCAGGTGTCGATCACCGGCGCGTCGCCGGGCAGATCCACCACGTCGGCGAAGCGCAGCATCGTCCGCACCAATGCGACCAGCTCGGCCGGGGTCTCGCCCTTGGCGCGCAGCGCCACGGCGAAGCCGGCGATCTGCGCGTCGCTGGCACGCCCATCGAGGATCGCCGCCATGGCGCGTTCGACGTCGTCCGGGGCGAGCTCCTCGCCGCGCATCAGGTGCCCGATCGTGTCCGCCCACAGTTGTTGGTCGCTCACGCTGGGCCGTCTCCCTCAGTCCCACCAGAGGTCATGGTCGAGAACGCCCCGGGCGATGAGCCCGAGCTGTACCTGCGTCGTGCCTTCGACGATCGTGAGCTGACGCGCGTCGCGATACAGCAGTTCGAGGGGGTGGTCCTTCATGTAGCCGGCCGCGCCGAGCAACTGGAGGCACTCGCCCGACGCCCGCACCGCCAGCTCGGTGGCGTAGTACTTCGCCATGGACAGGAACGGCACCCACTCCTTGGTGTACTCCCCCCGGTCCGCCATCCAGGCGGCGCGATACGTGAGCAGCCGGGCGGCTTCGATCTCGGTCGCGAGCTCGGCGATCTTCCATTGGATCCCTTGGAAATCGGCGACGTGCCTCCCGAATGCCTCGCGTTCCTTCGCGTAGCTGACCGCGTACATGAGTGCACCTTCGGCGAGACCGATCCCGCGCGCCGCTACCACCGGGCGCATCGAGTTCAGCCCGAGCATCGCCAGCTGGAAGCCGCCGACCTCACCGATCACGTTCTCGGCCGGGACGCGGACCTCGTCGAGCAGAAGCTCACCGGTGTCGACGCCTTTGACCCCCATCTTCCGGTCGGTCCGCCCGACCGAAACTCCGGGCCAGGCGCGTTCGACGATGAACGCGGTGACGCTGTCGTGGGCGCGGGACTCGACCGGCCCGGTCTTGGCGAACACGCAGTACCAATTGGCCTGCCGGACACCTGACATCCAGCACTTGGTGCCGCTGAGCACCCAGTCGTTTCCGTCGGCGCGGGCCCGGGTGCGGATCCCCATGACGTCGCTGCCGGCCTGGGGCTCCGAGAGGCCGAAGGCGGCCCGCTGCTCGCCGGTGGCGATCGGACCCACGTAGCGCCGCTTCTGCTCCTCGTTCCCCGCGATCAGCACTGGTCCGGTCGGGAGCCGGGTCAGCAGCAGCATGAGGGCGGCCGCGTTCGAATACTTGGCGACCTCCTCGATGGCGAGGGTGAGCCCGAAGATCCCGGCGCCGCTCCCGCCGTACTCCTCGGGGACGACCAGCCCGGTCAGGCCGGACTGGACGAAGAGGTAGAACAGGTCCTCGGGGTACTCGTCGGTGTCGTCGATCTCGCGGGCTCGCGGCGCGATTCGCTCTTGGGAGAGCTTCCGGACGCTGGCCTGGAGCTCGGCGAGCTCCGGTGTGAGGTCGAACCGCACCGCCATACGGTACCGGCGCGCCGCGGGCGCGCCTCCTCACAAGGGTGGAACCGGCGAAGGTGGAACCGGCTCGCCCGACCCGCAGGCGCCGGTTACGCGCTCTTCCGGCGGTGGCGGAGAATGCGCCGGCGGTCGCGCTCGGTGAGGCCACCCCACACGCCCAGCTTCTCGCGGGAGGAGAGGGCGTATTCGGCGCAGGGTTCCCGAACCGGGCAGCGGGCGCAAACGGCCTTCGCCGCCTCCGCGTCGGACTCGTCTTCAGTGACCGGATAGAAGATGTCGGGGTCCACACCGCGGCACGCGGCTTGATCCCGCCAGGAGCCGTTCATGCGATTTAACCTTTTCGTCGGAACGAGGGGCGGTTCCGTAGCTTCGTTCGAACCGGCTCGCCCCTCGGACTATTCCCTCCGGTCGGGCCGATCACACGTCGGGCCGTAGGATTCGGCGATGGAGCCGCAATCCGGGGGTGCCGCCGCGCCCCTGCGCCCGCCGCCGACCAAGGAGAACCCGCGCCGCCAGCGGCTCTTGATCGGCGGGGCCGTTCTCGCCACCGCCCCCGGCCTGGCGATGCGGTTGAGCGGATCGCACCCCCCGGAGTGGCTGGCGGCCATTCTCTTCGGCCTGGCGATCATCGGGGCGGCCTTCGTGCTTGCTTGGGCGGCCGAGGTCGTGCAGCTCGACGTGTCCCAGGGCCTGGCCCTGGCGCTCCTCGCCCTGATCGCGGTGCTCCCCGAGTACGCGGTCGACTTCGTCTTCACGTGGAAGGCGGGCAAGGATCCCGACGAGTTCGCGCCGCTTGCCCTCGCAAACATGACCGGCGCCAACCGGCTCCTGATCGGCCTCGGCTGGTCGATGGTGGTGTTGCTGGCGGCGTGGCGCATGCGCCGCATCGCGCAGCACGAGCACTACGGCGGCGCTCTCGACACCGAGGTGCGCCTCGAGCGCAGCCACGCGATCGAGATCTCGTTCCTCAGCATCGCGTGCGCCTTCTCGCTCCTCCTCCCGCTCTTCCGGACACTCACGCTGTGGCACTCGGTCGTGCTGATCACGATCTTCATCGCGTACACGATCCGCATCGCCCGGGCCCCGGCGGAGGAACCGCACCTCGTCGGGCCGGCTCAGCTGGTCGGTTCGTTCCCGAAGGCCCGGCGCCGCGCCGCCGTTGTCGTGATGTTCGCGTTCGCCGCCGCGGTGATCCTTGCCTGCGCCGAGCCGTTCGCGGAATCACTGGTCGAGACCGGCGAGTCGTTCGGTGTGAGCACGTTCCTGCTCGTGCAGTGGCTTGCGCCCCTCGCGTCCGAGGCACCGGAGCTACTCGTGGCCGCGCTCTTCGCGTGGCGGCTCAACACCAATGCCGCCCTCGGCGCGCTGGTGTCGTCGAAGGTAAACCAGTGGACGCTGCTCGTGGGCACGCTCCCGATCGTGTTCGCGATCTCGTCGTCGAGCCTGCACGGGCTCCCGATCGACTCCCTGCAACGCGAGG
>JBOGFL010000467.1:0-1864 GCA_050743285.1 Acidimicrobiia bacterium | reverse complement strand
CCGTCGGCGTCATCGATCACGTGTTCCAGCTCGGCGATGCGTCGCTTGTAGTCAGCCCGAGCAGCTTCGTCGATGACGGATTCGTCGGCGCGCGGCTCGAGACTGAGGCCCGCGTCGAACGCAGCCTGGGCCGACACCGATCCACTCATCGCGCTCGCTTGGCGAACCAGGTCGAGGGCGTGCAGTTCACGCCCCGGCGAGGCGAGCAGGCGGGCGATGTCGCGTAGGCCCTTCGTGTCCCGAAGGGTGACGACCAGTCCGTCGTAGGCGACGGTCCAGTACTCGCCGTCACGACGTATGACGTTCTTCTGTTCGATAGCGAGTCGGCGCGCGACGTCGGGTGTGGCGCCGTGGCGCAGTACAGGCAAGACGGCACGCGGTCCAGCCACCCCTTCCAACTCAACGTCGTGGCCCTCGCCGAAGCGGATACCCGAACCCGCCACGAGGTCGCGCACCGTGCTCGACACGAGGATCTGTCCGGGCACGGCCAACTCGACTATCCGCGCACTCACGTGAACGGCGATGCCCTGCACGTCGGAGTCGACGACCTCGCATTCCCCCGTATGCAGGCCAACGCGGACTGAAAGCCCTAGCCGCGCCACCGCCTCGATGACCCCGAGAGCACACCTGATGGCACGAGCAGGACCGTCAAAGACCGCGAGAAAGCCATCACCAAGCTGCTTCACCTCCTCGCCTCCAAAGCGGTTGAGATGATCCCTGACTGCTTGGTCGTGGGCGGCCAGCAGCTCACGCCAGGCGTCGTCACCAAGGTCGTTCAGCTTGGCTGTGGAGTCGGCGATATCGGTGAAGGCGACAGGGAGGAGCTTCCGGTGGCGAGGCGCCGGACCACGCGATCCGATGAGGAAGTTCTCCACCTCGGCCAGGACCGCGTCCGCGTCACCGACGAAAGGAAGATGGTCGACCCCCGAGAGCTCGATGAAGCGCGCGTCGGGAATCTGCTCGGCGATCCACCGACCATGGCTGACCGGGACCAGGAGATCCTCCCGCCGATGCAGCACCAGCGTGGGCGCACGCACGGCCGGGAAGACGTCGACGAGGTCGTAGGCCGGGAAGGACCAGAGCAACGGCGAGATCGCGCCACGGCTCACGGACTGACGCATGTACTTCGCCATCCAGTTCGTGAACCGCTCGTCGCCGACCATGCTCGGCGCCCAGAGCGGGACCCCGCCCTCGGCTCCTTCGATGGTTCCCCACCCTTGCTCGACCGCCTTGTTGAAGGAGGCAAGGCCGTCGTCGTCCGCCCAGCCCCACGGGTGCTCCGCATCCTTGCGGAAGCGCGCCATCGTGCCGTACACGATGATGCTGTTCGTCCGCTCCGGGTGGGTGGCAGCGAACAACGCTGCGAGGGCACCTCCTTCCGAGACACCGAAGATCGAAGCTCGCTCGGAACCGACCGCGTCGAGGACGGCGATGACGTCGTCCATCCTCTCCTCCAGGGTGGGTGTGACCGTCGTGCCCTCGCGGTCCGATGCCCCGCAGCCTCTCCGGTCGAAGAGGATGAGGCGTGAGAACTCCGAGAGCCTCCTGAAGAACGCCGCGAACGACGGCTCCTCCCAGAAAACCTCGATGTTGGAAGCCAATCCGTACGCCCACACAAGGTCGACAGGGCCGTCTCCCACAACTTGGTAGGCGATGTTGACCTCGCCAGCCCCCGCGTACTTCGTCTGCGCTTGGTCCATCCCGGACTCCCGGCCCCCAAACCGCTCTCCGGTCATTCTGACCACCTCCTGCGGCTAGCGCCTCTCGTTCACCTCCAAGGCGCTACAGGCGGCGTCGCGACGCGACGTGAGAACCCGCTCATGCGTGGTCAGGCGATGGGGCGAGGCGGTCCGTCGTCCAGCCG
>JBOGFL010000466.1:0-2588 GCA_050743285.1 Acidimicrobiia bacterium | reverse complement strand
GCGGTCAGCCCCGCGACCGATCCGAGCCGGGACAAATACACCGACGCGAACACGCTGCCGACAACTGCCACGCCGAACGCGCCGCCCACCTGACGGCTCAGCTGGTTGACCGCGGAGCCGTCGCCGGCCTTCTCGACCGGCAGCGCGTTCATGACTGCGGTCGTTGCCGGCGCCATCAACGACGCCCAGCCGAGCGCGTACACGACCTCGCCCGCGGCCACGATCGCGAAGCCCGAGAACTCCCGGGTCAGGCCGAGCAGGAACAAACCCGCGGTCATCATCACGAGCCCGCCCACGATCGTCGGCCCGATGCCGAAGCGCGCCGCGATCCGGGCGCTACGCGGCGACAGCGCCGCGAACAGCACGCCGAACGGCAGCATGCCGAGCCCGACCTCGATCGTCGAGTAGCCCAGGACGTACTGCAGGTACTGCGGGATCAGGTAGAGAAGCCCGTAGCTGGTGAGGTAGACGAGGAAGATCGCGGTGGCAGCCCCCGCGACCGCCGGGATGCGCAGGACGCGGACGTCGAACATCGGCGCCGGCGTGTGGAGCTCCCACCACGTGAACGCGACAAGCAGCGCGATCCCGAGCCCGAGCGCGAGGGCGATCTCGGGATCGAACCACCCGTTCGCCGGCCCCTCGATGATTCCGTACACCAGCGCGCCGAGCGAGAGCACCGACAGCGCCGCGCCGGTGACGTCGAGGCGCTCGCCGCCGGGCTTCCGTGAGGTCGGGACGAGCCACACCGTCAGCGCCACCGCCAAGACACAAACGGGCACATTGACGAGGAACACGGAGCCCCACCAGAACTCGTCGAGCAGCAACCCGCCGACGACCGGGCCGGCCGCGATCCCGACGCCGGCGATGCCGGCGTAAATCGCCACCGCGCGCGTCCGTTCCGTCAGGTCGGTGAAGATCACCGAGATGATCGCCAGCGCGGGCGGCAGCATCAACGCCCCACCGACGCCGGTGATCGCCCGCGCCGCGATCAGCGTCGACGTCGAGCCGGCGAACGCGCCGAGCATCGAACCGATCCCGAAGACTGTGAACCCGGCGACGAACACGCCTCGACGGCCGAACCGGTCGGCCAGTCCGCCGCCGAGGAGAATGAATCCGGCCAACACCACGATGTAGGCGTCGAGGATCCACTGGAGGTCGGCGTTGGTCGCGTCGAGGTCGTCGACTATCGACGGCAGCGCCACGTTCACGACGGTGGCGTCGATCGCGCTGATGAAGATGCCCAGCGAAAGTGGGACCGTCGCCCACCAGCGCCTGGGATAGGGCGCGGCATCGGCCGGCGGCTGCGCGTCCGGGTGCGTGAGGGTGGGGTGCTCCATGAGAAGGAACCCGATCAGGTACCGACGACTTCGACCACCGCGCCGAGTTCGCGTGCGATGTCGGCCACCGCGTTGTCGGTCGAGTAACCGCGGCCCTGCATATTGGCGATCCGCACTTCGCCCGGCGCCACCGGGAACGGCCCCCAGTGCCAGGTCCCGAGCGCAAGGTTCACCGCCTCGTGGGGGTGGAGCACGAACGCGCGCACGGTGTCGAGGTGGGCGGGATCGGAGAAGTCGACGGCCGGGGGCGCGACCACGAGCACCGCGTCTCCGGTCAGTGGGCACAGGGTCTGAGTGGCGGTGTCGTGGCGGTTGAGGTGGTCGCACAGCGCGGTGCCCTCGGAGGTGTGCTCGACCTCGTCGTAGGTGTGCACGATGAAGTTGAAGTGCGGGTCGGCGCGCGTGAACACCAGCTCGACCGCGTCGTCCGGGTCGCCGTCCTCGACCGGCACCTCGCCGAACGGGGCGAAGCCCTCGGCGGTGACCGGCTCGGCCTTCAGTCGGCGGTGCTCCACGGCGTCGAAGCTAGCGTGCGCGGGTGACTCAGCGGCTGGACGTGGGCGCGACGCTTCGCCGTGCCGTCGAGCTCTGCAAGGCGGAGTGGCGGATCCTCGTCGGCCTCACGATCGTCGTCGAAATCCCGATCCTGATCGCGGACACCGCCAGCATCCGCTTCCTCGACATCGACGTCAGCCGCACGGCGGCCGTCGAGTCCGTCGCCGCCGGTCTCATCCTCGTCATGTGGACAACACTCGCCCACCACCTCCTGCTCGCGGTCGTCGAGCGGGTCGAGGCCTCGGCGCGGCGCGGGCATCCCCGGCCTGTCGTCGGCAAGGTGCTGCGCGACCTGCCGATCGGCCGGCTTCTGTTGGCGGATGTCCTGGTGACTGTCGCGCTCGTCGTCGGGCTGCTGCTGCTCGTCATCCCGGGCATCGCCGTGGCGGTGTGGACCGCGCCTTTGTTCCCGCTGCTGACCATGGAACGCAAGCGGGTCCTGCCGACGGTCCGGCGGTCGATTGCCATCGTGCGGGGAAGCGCGTGGCGCGTCCTCGCCGTCATCGGACTGCTCTACATCGCTTCACAGTTGGCGGGTTTGGTTGTCGCCGCGCTCCTCCACGACGCGCCGATCATCGATGCGATCGCGCACGTGGGCGTCGTGCTCGTGTTCGAGCCGCTCTCGTCGGCGGCGATCGTCATCGCGACCTTCGCGCTCGTCGACCTCGACGCCGCCCGGCGGTCGCCGGTAGTTAA
>JBOGFL010000465.1:0-1593 GCA_050743285.1 Acidimicrobiia bacterium | reverse complement strand
GCGACGCCCAGGCCGCCTACCACGGCATGACCAGCGCCGAGGTGTTCGTCATGCCGTCGCCGGTCGCGCACATCTCGGGCCTTCTCTACGGCGAGCTGCTGCCGATCCGGCTGGGCGCCACCAGCGTGCTGATGCCGGTGTGGGATCCGGGGCGTTTCCTCGAGCTGGTCGCGGCCGAGCGGGGCACGTTCTGCGGCGGCGCGACCCCGTTCCTGCGCGGCGTCGTCGAGCACCCCGAGCTCTTCCGCCACGACCTTTCGTCGTTGCGGCTCTTTCCCTGCGGCGGCGCCGACGTGCCCCCCGACCTGATCCGGGCCGCGATCGCCGACCTCGGGGTGCGCACCGGGCGTGGCTACGGGTCGACCGAGTTCCCGAGCATCACCAGCTCCGCCGGTCCCGGCGAGCCCGACGACAAGCGGGCCGAAACCGACGGGCGGCCCGTCGGGGCCAACCAGGTGCGCCTGCGCGACGACGAGATCGAGGCCCGCGGCCCCGAGCTGTTCCTCGGCTACCGCGATCCCGCGCTCGACGCCGACGCGTTCACCGACGACGGCTGGTTCCGCACCGGCGACCTCGGCGTCCTCGACTCCGAGGGGTACCTGACAGTGACTGGACGGCGCAAGGACATCGTCGTGCGCTCGGGCGAGAAGATCAGCGCGCGCGAGATCGAGGACCTGCTCGAGCGCCATCCCCGGGTCGGCGCAGTCGCAGTCGTGGCCGTGCCCGACGAGATCACCGGTGAACGGGCCTGCGCCTGCGTGATCCCGGTCGGGGGCGGCGACCCGCCCATATTGGCCGAACTGGGGGAGTACCTCCTCGACCTGGGCCTGTCGCGACGCAAGGTCCCCGAGCAGCTCGAGGTCGTCGCCGAGCTGCCAATGACGCCGAGCGGGAAGGTGAAGAAGCACGAGTTGCGGGCGCGCCTTGCCCGGTAGGCTGAACGGCCATCGACGAGACATCCACGCTGCTGCTCGAGCGCGCCGGCGCGCTGCTGTGGGTCCGGTTGAACCGCCCCGAGGCGCGCAACGGCATCGATCCCGCCATGCGCGGCGAGCTGACCGAGGTGCTCACGGACGCCGACGCCGACCCGCTCGTGCGCGCACTGGTGATCACCGGCCAGGGCCGCGACTTCTGCACCGGCGCGGACCTCCAGCCCGAAGGCGACGACCGAGCCGCGCACCGCCCGCCCAGCCCGCTCGACTACCGCCGGGCGGTGGCTCCGTGGCAGCGGCTGTTCGCAACGTTGTGGGAGCTGGAAACACCGGTCGTGAGTGCGGTGAACGGCACCACCGCAGGATCGGGCTGGATGCTCGCGCTGCTCGCCGATCTGGTGGTCGCGGCCGAGGGCGCCCGCTGGACGCACGCATTCGCACGGCGGGGCATGGTGCCGCACGCCGGGGATCCGTTCTTCCTACCGCGAGTGCTGCCGTTCCACCGGCTGAACGAGGCGGCGCTGCTCGGCGACACGTTGACCTCGGAGACGCTGCACGCCTGGGGCGCGGTCAACCGGCTCGTGCCGGCCGACAAGTTGGAAGCAACCGCCCGCGACCTGGCTGAGCGGCTGGCCGCGGGCCCGACCAAGAGCCTGGGAAC
>JBOGFL010000464.1:0-2897 GCA_050743285.1 Acidimicrobiia bacterium | reverse complement strand
AAAGGGCGGCGTCCTAGGCCACTGGACGATGGGGGCCCGTTCCCTTTAAGGGCTCTCGATGGTATCGCACCGGTCCGAGCCGGACACCGGCGGGAGCAGCCTCCGCCGAGCGGCGTTCGCGTTTCCCTAGGCTTCCAGGATGCGGTTCCTGCGAAGGTCGCGGTCCCGACGCGCCATCGCGCTCTCGGCCGTGCTCCCGTCGCTCGGCTGAGCAGTTGTCTTCTTCGCCGGACCGGCGAACGGCGGCGACTCGCGCGCTCTCCACCTTCGGGGGGCGCCTCGTGGTCGTGATGCTTGTAGCGTTCGTCGCCCGTCTCGTCTACGCGCTCGTCGTGACCGACTACTTCGAGTACGGGATCGACGCGATCTGGTACCAGCTCCAAGCCGGCTTCGTCTCGAGCGGGTTCGGCTACATCGATCCCGCGTCGTTCTTCGACGGGATGCCCCGGTTCACCGCCAACTTCCCACCTCTCCACCCCTTGATGCTCGCCGTTGTCGCCGAAGTGCACGACTCGAAGCTCTCGTTTCAAATCACCGGCTGCGTCGTGGGCAGTGCAACGGTGGGGCTCGTCGGACTGCTCGGCCGGCGCGTCGCCGGTCCCCGAGCCGGGCTCCTGGCCGCGGTGCTCGCGGCCTTCTCGCCATTTCTGATCGCGTCCGATCTCTCGCTCATGGCCGAGGGCCTGTATGTCGCGGTCGTCGTGGGCAGCGTGCTCGCTGCGTACCGCGCGCTCGATCGTCCGACGCCCGGTCGCTGGATCGTGCTCGGCCTGGTGCTCGGCGCCGCTGCGCTCGCCCGGAGCGAGGGCGTACTCCTGGCGGTGATCTTGGTGTTGCCGCTGACCGTGGAGGTGCGGAGCCGCCCGGTTCTCGCCCGCGTCGGCCTGGCTGCGACGACGCTGGTGTGCTGCCTGGTGGTCATGGTCCCGTGGTTCGCCCGCAACGACCGGGCGATGGGCGAGCCGGTCTTGCTGTCCACGAACTCGGCGACGCTCGTCGCCGGTGCCAACTGCGACGAGACCTACTCGGGCAAGTCCCTCGGCAGTTGGAAGTTCGACTGCGCGCCCAGCGACCGCTTCAGCGATCTCGGCGAGCTCGAGTACGCGGAGACGGCACGCGACGAAGCCTGGAGCTACGCCCGCGACAACTGGACTCACCTGCCGCTGGTCGGCACCGCGCGGGTGCTGCGCGCGTACGGGTTGTGGAATCCGGTCGACCAGACCCGCGTCGAGGAGATCGAGAGCCGCTGGTTCCCATGGCAGATCGCGGGCTGGATCGTCTACGTGCTGCTGCTGCCGTTCGCGGTCGGCGGCTTCGTCCTGCTCGCTCGCCGGCGGGGCCTGGCCCTCTGGCCGCTGTTCGCCCCGATCGTCACGGTGACCGTCACGATCCTCGCCGGCTGGGGCAACCAGCGCTTCCGGCTCCCCGCCGAGCCGGTGCTGCTGATCGCAGCTGCCGTCGCGCTCGACGCCCTGTGGCAGCGACGCGAGCAGAATGCCGCCGCGCCGTTCCGCCCACCGCCGCGTCCGCGGTCAGCGTCCCCGTGAAGCACTTCAGCGCCGGCGTGACTCCCCGAGCGCGCTGAGCACTTCGTGCAAGCTGACATAGCTCGCCCCGGTGGGAAGGCTGGGTTCGTCCTCGTCGAGGTACCGGCTCAGCCGGTGGCGGCGGTCGCCGTCGATGGCGAGGAAGTCCAACGTGGGTTCGAACGCGGTGACCGCCTTTTCGTCCAACGACCAGCGCCCCGCGAACCGCCAGGATTCTGGCGTCGACGGTGCCGCCGAGCGGGAATACGCCGCGACTGCCTGGACGTCGCGTTCGCTCGCAACGCGTTCGAGGAAGCCGGGCGCCAGGAATTCGCCATGGCGTTGGTACTCGTCCAACACCTCGGGATCACCGATGCCCAGGATGTCGGTCACCGGGCCGTCGTGGAACAGCGTGACGTACCCGAGTTCTCCTGTCGCCACCGGCTGACCGTCGTAGTACTTGTCGAGGAAGCGACCCACCTGATAGCGCTGGAGGTAGGTATTGCTCGTTGCGGTCGGTGTTTCCCACAGGACACCGACCTTCACCGCCGCCAACGCGGGTAACGCGATGACCAGGAGCAGGACGATTGCTGGTCTGACGGTCGTAGGCACGACTTCGGCGAGGATCCGCAGACCTACGTAGACACCCGCGGCGAGCAGGTACGCCTGATAACGGTCGAGTTGGCCCATGTCGGCGACGAAGCAGTGCAATGTCACGAGTACCGCGTATGCGACGGCAAGCGCCGCGCTGGCCCGGACGCGTGAGTCACGCAGAGCGATGACCAGGTACACGAGGACACCGAGGAAGATCATCAGGAGCAAGTTGTCGCTCCGGAGAGCATCGAGGGCGCCGGCCGGAGTCCGGAAGACGGAGATTCGGTCTTCGTTCAGCTCACGCGCGGCCTTGGACGCGATAGACGCGGGGAAGAAGTCAAGCCCGAAGCCCAGGTTGACGACCCCGTAGGCGATGAAGGGCGTAGCCGCGGCGACAACGCCGGTGCCTCCGAGCCTCAACGCGCGACGGAGCGGGAGCGGCTGCGTACGGGTCCGGGGCACGAGTTCGGAAGCCGTCGCGGCCATGAGCCCGGCCGCGATTCCGACGGCAAGGAACACGGCCTCGAACCGGAAGAGACCCGCGATCAGCAGTGTTGCGAGCAGGGCGAGTTCCTGTCGACGGTCGTCGCGACCGCTCACGATGTGCTGGAACAGCACGAGCGCCAATGCGGTCAGCAGCGCCTGGGTCGTGTGCTCCATTCCGACCAGCGCCAACGACGGCAGGAGCAGAACGATCGCGATGATCTCGACCAGCAAGATCGCACCCAGCCAGTCGCGTCGGTTCACTTGGACGAACCGCTGCTCGCGGGCCAAGAG
>JBOGFL010000463.1:0-4826 GCA_050743285.1 Acidimicrobiia bacterium | reverse complement strand
AGCTCATGCCCGCGCACGACTCGATGCTCTTCACGGTGCCGGCTTCCATCCCCGACGAGGTCGCGGTGTTCGCCGACCCGTTCTCGGTCTCGCTGCACGCGGTGACCCGCCACCCGCCCCCGCCCGGCGGCAAGGTGCTGATCTACGGTGCGGGCGCTCTCGGGAGCTGCGCGGTGGCGATCTTGCGGGCGCTCTACCCCGACGTCGAGGTCGGTGTCGTCGCGCGCTTCCCGGCCCAGGCGGAGCTCGCCCGCGAGCTCGGTGCCGCCCGGGTGTTCGATCACGAGCCGCTGTCCGCCCTCGTCGAAGAGGCCGCGGGCTGGTCGGGGGGTGTCCTGCACGGTGAGCACGACCTGCCGATGGCATACCCGGGCGGCATCGACGTGGTCTACGACACCGTGTCCAAGAAGGAGTCGCTCGAGGTGTCGGTACGGCTGCTCGCCGAACAGGGCACGCTGGTGAAAGCGGGCGTGCACGGCCCGACGTCGTGGGAGTGGACGCCGCTGTACTTCAAGGAGATCTCCTGGGTGGGCTCGAACGCGTTCGGGATCGAAGAGGTCGAGGGGGTGCGCAAGCACGGCATCGAGCACTACCTCGACCTGGTCGGGTCGGGTCGGGTCGACCTGGCGCCGATGCTGACCCACACGTTCCCGTTGGCGGAGTGGCGGACGGCCTTCGAGACGCTCGCCACGCAGGGTGATTCGGGCGCGATCAAGGTCGCGTTTCGCCCCTGAGCCCGCGCCGGCCGCCGGGCCGCTCAGGCGACGAATCGAATCTCCCTACCACCGGATCTTGGCCTGCGTCTTGGAACCGATGGGTTCTCGTCATCGCCCAAGGGGCACGCTGGCCACCTGCCGCGGTGGACGAAGCCGAATATGAGGAGAAACCGGGCATGGCCGGCTACGCCATCATCGAGGCTCCGTCCGTGCTCGGCCTCTTTCCTGCCGGGGTCGAGCGCCTTCCCGGAGCGCTCCTCGACGCCGGCCTCGCCGACGCGCTCGGGGCGCGTCGAGCGGGACAGGTGTCACCACCGCCGTACGACCCGGTGCGCGACCCCACGACCGGGTTGCTCAACCCGACGGGGCTGCGCGACTACGCCCGTCGGTTGGCCGACGCCACGGGCAGGGTTCTCGACGGTGGCGAGTTCCCGATCGTGCTCGGAGGCGACTGCTCGATATTGCTCGGCAACCTGCTGGCGCTCCGACGGCGGGCCGACCACGGTTTGCTGTTCATCGACGGTCACGCCGACTTCTACCAACCGGAGGCCGAACCCAACGGAGAGGCCGCTTCGATGGATCTGGCGCTCGCCACCGGACGGGGTCCGAGCGTTGTCGCCGACCTCGAGGGCCGAGGACCGTTGGTGCGCGACGAGGATGTCGTGGCGTTCGGGCGACGAGATGCCGAGGAGGCCGAGCGCGCAGGCAGCCAACGCATCGAGGACACCGCCATCGTGGTCATCGACCTGGCGGCGGTGCGGAACCGAGGCGCCCACCGCGCCGCGCGCGATGCCATCGACCGTCTCCGTCGCCCCGAACTGGCCGGCTTCTGGATCCACTTCGACTGCGACGCCCTCGATGACGCCGTCATGCCCGCGGTGGACTACCGAATGCCCGGCGGACTCGGCTGGGACGAGCTCGAGACGGTGCTCCGGGTGGCTGTCGAAAGCGGCGACGTCGTCGGCCTCGAGGTCACCATCTTCAACCCCGCGCTCGACTCCGACGGCACGATTGCCCGAGCGCTCGTCGCCTGTCTCGTCCGCGCGCTCGGGAACCGTGACCCGGGTCGTCAGCGGCGCAGCAGGCGCCCGCCGAGGATGCAGGCCTCGTAGAAGGCGTACATCGGGACGGCCATGGCGAGCAGCGAGAACGGGTCCTGGCTCGGCGTGATGATCGCGGCGAAGGCGACCACGCCGACCGCCACGTAGCGCCGGGCTCGGCGCAGCTGCGCCGTCGACACGACGCCGGCCAGGAGCAGGAACATCAGCAGCACCGGGAACTGGAACGAGACCCCGAACGCCACGACCATCAGGGCGACGAGCGACACGTACCGATCGGCGGTGAGGAGCGGCTGGAGCTCGGCGCCGCCGACGCCGAGCAGGAACTCGAGCGCCTTGGGCAGGGTGAAGAGTGCGAGCGCCGCGCCGAGGGCGAACAGCGCCAGCGACGCGAGCAGGAAGGGGACGGCATAGCGCCGCTCGCGTGGGTGGAGCCCGGGCGTCACGAACCGCCACGTCTGCCAGAGGATGACCGGGAGCGCGAGGACGAACCCGCCGTAAGTGGCGATCTTGAGCCGGGTCGTGAACGCGTCGAGCGGTCCGGTGAAGACGAGCGCGTCCCGTTGGCCGTCGGTCGCGTCCCGGTAGAAGTCGACGAGAAAGCTGATGATCGCCGGGGCGAGGATGTAGGCGACCACCGCGCCGACGGCCACGGCCGCGAGGCAGACGAACAGCCGGCGCCGCAGCTCGACGAGGTGGGCGACGAGCGTCATCGTCGCCGGCGCCCGGCCGGTGTCCACGGTCGTCACGACGGGTCGGGGTCGGCGGGCTCGCGCGTCAGCTCGTCGAATTGACGCTGTGACAGCGCCCGAAGACGCCGGAGGTCACGCATGCCGCGGCCCAGTGTCCGCGCCAGTTCCGGGAGCTTGTTCGGCCCCACTACGAGGAACGCGAGCACGAGGACGACGAGGATCTCGGCCGGTCCGACGTTCACACCCCTTCTCCGTCGCCGACTCGCAGTTCGGACGAGAGGGGGCGGTCATCCGTCTCGGCGCTCCGCCCCGGAGAACGGGGGAGCACGTCTCTCGAAGATCTCGACGACCCGAAGGAGCCCGATGATGCTCGCCTTCTCGCTCGGCGCCCCCGAGCTGCTGATCCTGCTCGGTGTCGTGCTGCTGCTGTTCGGCTCGACCCAGCTCCCGAAGCTCGCCCGGTCGATGGGCCAGGCGCAGCGAGAGTTCAAGCGCGGGCTCGACGAGCGCGACCCGCCCCCGGATGTTCCAGCATCCGCGACGGCGGCTGACTCCGGAGACCGGGCGTGACCAACGTCGTCCGCGTCTTGCTCGTCGACGTCGCCATCGCCCTCGGTGTGGCCGCGTGCAGCAGTGACGACGCCGGCTCGGACACGTCGTCCGAGATGTCCCCGTCCGGTGCGCCGGGTGAGGTCGTGATCTCCGACTTCCAGTTCTCGCCCGACACGATCGACGTCGACGCCGGCACGGAGGTCACCTGGACAAACGAGGACGGCTTCGACCACGCGATCGAGGACGACGACGGCGCCTTCTCCGGCGACGCGTTCGGCGACGGCGAGTCGTTCTCGTTCACCTACGACGAGTCCGGCGAGTACCCGTACATCTGCTCGATCCACAATTCGATGACCGGCACGGTCGTCGTCGAGTAGCAGGCCGACCCCGAACAAGAGAGACCGACAAGAGAGAGAGGAGCACACCGTGGAAGTGACCGAACGCGAGCTGCGCCGCATGGTCGACGACGTCGAAGACGTCCACCGGCAGGGAATGGCCACCATGGGGACCGACATCGCCGAGTTGCACAACGGCGAGGGCAAGCGACTGATGGACTCGTCCCGCCGCCGGTTCCTGGCCGGCGCCGGTCTCGGCGGGCTGGGCCTCGTTGTCGGCTCGGCGATGGTGCCGTGGCGACGGCTGACGGGCCCGGCGTTCGCACAGGTGTCCGGCGACGCCGGCATCGCCGCCTTCGCGGAGAGCGTCGAGCTCGCCGCGGTCGCGGCTTACGAGGCCGCCGGCCAGACGGGCAAGGTCACCACGCCGGCCGTGCTCGACGCGGCCACGACGTTCGCGATGCAGCACCAGGAGCACGCGGCCGCGTTCGGGGGCGCCGCCGGCGAGGCCGCCACCGGCGAGGCCAACCCCGGCCTGGTCGAGGAGATCGCGCCACAGATCCAGGCCGCGCCCGACGAGGCCGCGATCCTCGAGATCGCCTTCAGCCTCGAGAACGCGGCGGCGTCGACCTACTTGTTCGCGCTCGGGGCGCTGGAGTCGACGGCGGCGCTGCAGCTGACGGCGTCGATCCTGCCGGTGGAGTCGCAACACGCGGTCGTGATCGGTGCGGTGCTGGGCAAGCCCGCCACCGCGTACGTCCCGACGTTCGAGACGCAAGAGGACGCGATATCGCCCGAGGAGTTCCCCGTCTGAGATGTGCGGCGACACACGCACCCCGACCCAGAGGAGTGAGCAAATGAGCGTTTCGAGCGAGTACGTGCGACGGGAGGCCCGGGAGTCGCAGCGAGAGCACCGCCGGGCCATGACGCGGATGCGAGAGGCGGTGCGGCGAGCGTTCGGTAGTGACCGGCGCGTGCCCGCCGCGGCCCGATCCGAGCTGGCGCTGGGCGGCCTCGACCGCCGGCGCTTCCTTCAGGTCGGCGGGCTCACGATCGCGAGCGCGGCGGTGATCGCGGCGTGCGGCGACGACAACGGCGACGGCGGCTCGACGGCGGCGACCGACCCGATGGAGACCGACCCGACCGGCAACGGCGGCAACGACGTCACGATCCTGCGCACCGCCCAGTCGCTCGAGGAGCTCGCGGTCAACGTGTACCAAACCGCGATCGATTCGGGGCTCGTGACGACGATGGCCGTCGCCGACGCCGCGGTGCTGTTCCAAGAGCAGCACCAGGAGCACGCCGAGCTGTTCGCTGGCGCGACCGAGCAGGCCGGTGGCCAAGCGTTCGACGAGCCCAACCCGGCCGTGCTCGACATGATCCAGCCCGCGATCGACGCGCTCACCGACGAGAACGGCGTCGTCAGCCTGGCGTTCGACCTCGAGACCGTCGCGACCCAGACCTACCAGGCCG
>JBOGFL010000462.1:0-1730 GCA_050743285.1 Acidimicrobiia bacterium | reverse complement strand
AAGTACTCGAGCACCGACAGGCCCTCACGGAAGTTCGACTTGATGGGTCGCGGGATGATCTCGCCCCGAGGATTTGCCACCAGACCACGCATACCGGCGATCTGCCGCACCTGCATGACGTTGCCGCGCGCGCCCGACCCGACCATCATGTCGACCGGGTTGAACAGTTCGGACGCGAGCTCGTCCTGCATCGCCTCGCGGATCCGGTCGGTCGCCTCGGTCCAGATCTCGATCTCCTTCTGACGCCGCTCGTCGTCGGTGATGATGCCCTTGTCGTACTGCTGCTCGACCTTCTCGGCGTCGGACTCGAAACGCTCGAGCAGGGCCGCCTTGTTGCTCGGCGTCTTCACGTCGGAGATCGCGATGGTGAGGCCGGCCTGGGTCGCGTATTCGAAACCAAGGTCCTTCAAGGCGTCGAGGCTCTCGGCAACCGTCGAGCGGGGGTACAGCTCGACGAGCTCACCAATGACATCGGACAGATCGCGCTTCTTGACCGCCGCGTCCTGGTGTGGGAAGTCGGGCGGGAACGCCTCGTTGAGGAGCAGCCGCCCGAGCGTGGTCTCGACCAGCACCCGGCCGTCGCCGTTCTCGCCGGTGCGGTTGAGCACGATGGCGTCGGGGTTCGAATCGGTGCGCGTCGGGAACCGGTCCTCGGGGAACCGGCCTGCGGGCAGGCGCACCTTGATCTTGGCGTGGATGTCGATGCCGGCCTCGCCGTCGGAGTGGAGGCGCTGGTCGTGGGCCAGCACCGCCTCGTCGAGCGAGCCGAACACGCGGCCCTCGCCGGGCGCGCCCTCGACGTGCTCGGTGAGGTAGTAGGCGCCGATGACGATGTCCTGGTTCGGCACCGCGATCGGGCGGCCGTGGGCCGGCGACAGGATGTTGTGCGCCGACAGCATCAGCACGCGCGCCTCGGCCTGGGCCTCCGACGACAACGGCAGGTGCACCGCCATCTGGTCGCCGTCGAAGTCAGCGTTGAACGCCGCGCACACGAGCGGGTGGATCTGGATCGCCTTGCCCTCGACGAGGACCGGCTCGAAGGCCTGGATCCCGAGGCGGTGGAGCGTCGGCGCCCGGTTCAGCAGCACCGGATGCTCCTTGATGACCTCCTCGAGGACGTCCCAGACCTGCGGGCGGGCGCGTTCGACCATCCGCTTGGCCGACTTGATGTTCTGGGCCAGCTCGTAGTCGACCAGACGCTTCATGACGAACGGCTTGAAGAGCTCGAGCGCCATCTGCTTGGGCAGTCCGCACTGGCGGAGCCGCAGCTGCGGCCCGACCACGATGACCGAACGGCCCGAGTAGTCGACCCGCTTGCCCAGCAGGTTCTGGCGGAAGCGGCCCTGCTTTCCCTTGAGCATGTCGGAGAGCGACTTCAGGGCGCGGTTGCCGGGACCGGTGACGGGACGGCCGCGCCGTCCGTTGTCGAACAGCGCGTCGACCGCCTCCTGGAGCATGCGCTTCTCGTTGTTGATGATGATCTCGGGCGCGCCGAGGTCGAGGAGCCGCTTCAGGCGGTTGTTGCGATTGATGACACGGCGGTAGAGGTCGTTGAGGTCGGAGGTCGCGAAGCGCCCGCCGTCGAGCTGGACCATCGGGCGCAGGTCGGGCGGGATGACCGGGAGCGTCGAGAGGATCATCCACTCCGGTCGCGCGCCGCTCTTGCGGAAGGCCTCGATCAGGCGAAGCCGCTTGATCGCCTTCTTGCGGCGCTGCCCGGAGGTCTGGCG
>JBOGFL010000461.1:0-4007 GCA_050743285.1 Acidimicrobiia bacterium | reverse complement strand
CCACTGCCCCCGCCGGAACAGCAGTCCCCACGGATCGAGCGTGCGTTCATTGCCCCGGTGACCGAATCGCACGGTCGCGCGATCCCGGCACGCCTCGAAGAGCGCGGGGAGCGCCGGGACCGTGGGGAGTTCGGCGACCGCGGCCGCCGGATCGCCCTCGGCGCCGCCGACGGAGGCGAGCGCGCCGGCGCCGACCCCGCCCTCCAGACGGACGGCGGTCACCGCGACGTGGAGCGCGGCCTGTTCGGCCGGGGTCAGGTCGAGGGGCGGCAGGGCGTACTCCTTGCGGTCGATCACGTAGCCGGTCTCCGAACCCAGCGCGCTCACTTCGGTGCGAACGGGAATGCCGATCCCGCGGAGCGTGTCCTTGTCCCGCTCGAACTGGCGGCGGGCGGAGAAGTGATCGTCGGGGTATCCGGGAACCTGGTCCAGGATCTCGTCGATGGAACGCGGTCGGCGGGTCTCGATGAGGAGCGCGGCCAGGTTCGTGAGCCGCTCCAGGCGTTCGGTCACGAACCCACGTGCGTATCGGCCGCCAGTACGCCGGCGGCGGCCGCTGCTTGGAAGAGCATCGCGTCGTCGGAAGCGGGGCGCCCCATGGACCGGGCGTCGATGTCGTACCGGTCGAAGAGCGCAAGAACGTCCGGCGGGGTAATCGCGACGACGTCATGGCGTCGCTCGATTCCCTCGGCGCGCAGCGCGGCACGCACCTCGTCTTCCTCGGCGCCGCCGACCGCGGGCAGCGCGACCGCGACCCGTTCGCGGCACGCGAGCCGGAGCGCGGTGGCGGAATGATGCGAGAGACCCCGATGGCGGGGCCGCGGATCCGCGAACGACACCCGGAGGCACGCGATCGGCTTCCCGCGCAATGCGGCGGCGGCGTCGAGCACCGGGCCGACCTCCATCCCGGTGAAGCCCAGGCGGGTGTTCGTGCCGACGATCCCCGGCCCCATCGCGACAACGGCTGCGTCGGCACGCGCGACCGCGCGCGCCACCGCCAGAGCCGAGAAGATCGAGACCGCCTCGAAGTCACCGCCGAACGCGTGGCCACACGTGACCGTGGCGTCGATCAGGCCGCAGCCGCGCAACCGGGCGACCAGGTCGGACAACGCCAGCGGCAGCGCGGCGCCGTCGGTCATCACGTACACGAGACGGGCGTCGGGGGCCCGCTCCTTGAACGCGACTGCGACCCCCGCAACCTGACTGTGGAGCGCGGCGGCAACGACGGGCATCCCGTCGATCGATTCGACATCGGCGAGCTCGGCAACGTGCTCCTCGGTGCTGCCAATGTCGGCCTGGAGGCTCGTGTAGCGCGCCTTGATGATGTGCCCCGGTCCCCGTTCGCTCCACGCGTCGCGTTCCAGGTTCCAGTGCACGACGTGCCAGCCGCCGGTTCCGAGACCGAGCTCCACCGCGGTGGTGTTGACGACGACGCGGTCACCGGTGGTCACCGTGCCAGTCAGTTGGAGTAGGACGTACGCGGCTTCCGGACCGGCTCCGAAGTCGACGTCAACCCGCTGCAGTCCGGGACGTTCCTCACGGACCCGGACAACTTTCCCCGTCCGGAACGACGGCACGGTTGTCGCCTACAGGCTCGAGATCAGTCGTTCGACGCGATCGTCGCGCGCCTTGAACGGGTCTTTGCAGAGCACAGTGCGCTGGGCCTGGTCGTTGAGCTTCAGGTGCACCCAGTCGACCGTGTAGTCGCGCTTGCGCTCTTTCGCCTTCTTGATGAACGCCCCCCGCAGGCGCGCGCGCGTCGTCTGGGGCGGCGTCGTGACCGCTTCCTGGATTTGGCGGTCGGTGGTGATCCGCTCCAGCGCGCCCCGCCGCTCGAGGAGGTAGTACAGCGAACGGGCGCGCGTCACGTCGTGGTAGGCGAGATCGATCAGCGCGACGCGCGGGTGCGTGAGCGGCAGATCGTGGCGGGCGCGGTACGCCTCGATGAGGTGGTACTTGACCACCCAGTCAACCTCGGTGGCGAGCGTCAGCGGGTCGTCCTCGAGCCGCTCCATCACGTGCTCCCACATGTCGAGGGCCCGCTTCTCGAGCGGCGCCAGGCCCTTCCGCGCCGCAAAGCGCTGGGCCCGGGTCAGGTACTCGGCCTGCATCTCGATCGCCGAGAGCTCGCGGCCGTTGGCCAGCCGTACCCGTCGGCGGCACGTGAGGTCGTGACTGATCTCGCGGATCGCCCGAATCGGGTTCTCGAGGCTGAGATCGCGCCACGGGCTCGGATCCTCTTCGAGCATTCGCAGGAGGATCGAGGTGGTCCCGACCTTCAGAAAGGTCGTGTACTCGCTCATGTTCGAGTCGCCGACGATCACGTGCAGCCGCCGGAAGCGTTCGGCGTCGGCATGAGGTTCGTCGCGGGTGTTGATGATCGGACGGGACCGCGTGGTCGCGCTGGAGACACCTTCCCAGATGTGCTCGGCCCGCTGACTGATGCAGTACATCGCGCCTCGAGCGGTCTGGAGCACCTTGCCCGCGCCGGCGTAGGCCTGGCGGGTGACGAGGAACGGGATCAGCACGTCGGTGAACTTCGAGAAGTCGCCGTCCCGCTCGACCAGGTAGTTCTCGTGGCAGCCGTAGGAGTTGCCCGCCGAATCGGTGTTGTTCTTGAAGAGGTAGACCTCACCCCGGATGCCCTCCTCTCGGAGGCGCTGCTCGGCGCTGCGCACGAGCTCCTCGAGGATCCGCTCCCCCGCTTTGTCGTGGACGACGAGATCGTCGATGGCGTCGCACTCGGGAGTCGCGTACTCGGGGTGGCTGCCGACGTCGAGGTAGAGGCGGGCACCGTTCTCGAGGAAGACGTTGCTGGACCGGCCCCACGAGACGACCCGTCGGAACAGATAGCGGGCGACCTCGTCCGGGCTCAGGCGCCGCTGGCCCCGCAGGGTGCAAGTGACGCCGTACTCGTTCTCGAGCCCGAAGATTCGCCGTTCCACTGGACCTGAGGGTAGCGGCGGACTGCAGGTCCACCGACGGACGGGTCCGGGACGGGTAGCGGCGGGGCAGAGGCAGCTAGGCGCCCGCGTCGGCGATGCCTTCGCACGCCTCGTCGTCCGCGAAGGCGTCTTCGAACTCGTCGACGTCGAGTTCGGTGCTCGCCTCGTTGAAAGCGGTCTGCACGTCGATCGACGCGATCTCGATGTCGTCGAGGATCGTCTGGGCGGCGTCGGTGAAGTCCTCTGGGTCGTCGACCGGTAGGTCCTCGGCGTCGTCCCGGGCGGTGGCGAACGCTTCGCGCACGTTGGTGAAGTTCTCGAGGAAGAGGTCGTTCAGCTCCTGGCCGTCGTCGATGTCCGGGACGCCGGCGTCCTCGAGCCCCTCGATGAGCTCGTCGCTCGCGTCCGCGGCGTCGCCGAACAGGCCGACAAGGATCCGGCGGGCCTCGTCGGGCTCGATATTTGCGGAGCCGCGGTTGCCGTTCTCACCGGTGTCGAAGCCGGTGTCGTCGCCGGTGTCATCGGTCTCGACGGTACCCTGCAGGCCGACGACGTCTTGAGCGTCGTCGTCGATCGCCGTGATCGCATCGATCCAGTCGGTCAGCGAGGTACAGATCGAAGCCGTCCAGACGTCGATCGACGTGCCGTCGCTCGGCTCGTCGGTGGCCTCGTCGGTCGTGTCGTCGTCGCCGTCGGAGCTGCCACCGTCGTCGCCGCACGCGGCGGCAAGAACGAGGAATCCGGCAAGACAGCCGGCCATGAGAGGATTTCGCAGGCGCACCGTTCCTCCCGGTTGGTGTGAGCGGTCAGTATGCCGCGTCGCGGAGCCGTCAACACCGGAGTCCTACCATCGCCGGAGATGCGAGCCGAGATGCAGCTCCTCACGTGGGTCGGCGGCTCGTTCGCGGCCCGGGTGCTGGAGGCGCGGCTCCGGTCGGAGGGAATCGACGTGGAGCTGCGGGGCGCGCTCGACGGGCCCTACGGGCTCACCGTCGGTGACATGGCCCGGGTCGACGTATTCGTGCCCGTCGACCAGATCGACGACGCGCGCCTCGTACTCCT
>JBOGFL010000460.1:0-5504 GCA_050743285.1 Acidimicrobiia bacterium | reverse complement strand
ACCCAGGGCTGGTCGTACTACAACCCGCTCGAGCCCGACGATGCGCCCCCGCCAGGCGAGATGGGCGGCGGTGCCTACGGGCCCAACCTCACCGACGGCCGCGAGCTCGAGCAGTTCCCCGGCGCGGAAGGGCCCCAAGACCAGTACGACTTCATCGCCGACGGCGTGAGGCGAAATGACCAGTACGGCGTGCGCGGCATCTCGTCCGGTCGCATGCCGCACTTCGGCAAGGTCCTCACCAAGCAGCAGATCCAGGCCATCGTCGAGTACGAGCGCGGGTTGTAGGGAGCATCGTGGAGCTCATCATCACCCTGGCCCAGGAGCACGGCGGCGAGACGACGCTGTGGGACCCCACGATTCTCGGGATCCTCGTCACGATCGCGGCCGCCGCGCTGTTCATCGGGTCGATCTGGGCGATCGTCGGCACCAACGTCGGCGCGCGCCTCGGCTTCCTCGTCACGTTCACCGCGCTGTGCGGCTTCATGATGCTGCTGTCGCTGCTGTGGATCTCCACCGCCTCGCCGCTGAACACGCTGCGAGGGCGTATCCCGGCGTGGGACGTGCTCGAAGTCGTGCCGGCGTTGGACGAGGCGCCACAAGAGACGGTGCGGAACATCGAACGGGACGGCGAGGAGGCCGACCCGACCCAGGCGGCCGAGATCAAGGCCGCGGTCGACGACGCCCTCGTCACCGATCAGGAGACGCCTACCGAGCCTGTCGATCCCGAGCAAAACGAGTTCGCCGAGTTCACCGAGGTCACGGACTTCACGACCACCCAGACGCTCGTGGTCGGTGGCAGTGATCCAAACCCGCTGAAGCTCGAGTTCACCCACACGCCGAACTTCGCGACCGTGAAGTACTGCGCGGTGCAGGAGGTCGATCTGGAGGTGGGCGAGGCGCCTCCGGAGCCTGAGTGCGATCCGGATTCGGATCAACAGGGCTACGTCGTGCTCGAGCGGAACCTCGGCTCGCTACGGGTGCCGCCCACGGTGGCATTCTTCATGTTCCTGATCCTGTTCGGCATCGGCCTGCTCGCGCTGCACTGGCGGGAGAAGGACGAGATGGAAGCCGCCGCCCAGAAACGCCCGACCCCGGTGCCCGACGCCACCGGCAACGGCGAGGGCGAACCCGCGGGCGACGACGGCGGCAGCGAGCGTGAGCCCGAACCGGCCGGAACGTGAGGTGGGAAGAATGACGGTGCACGTGAACGGCGGCGAGCGAGCGGAGGCGAGCGAAGCCCTCGGGCCCGCCGGGCGGCTTTGCCGGGGCGGCGGGCCGCAAGGAGACGTGACGTGATCGCGCAGCAGCTCATCGACGCCGGCGAGAACGGCGGTCTGGCGTTCGTCGCCATGACGGTCATGGTGTTCGTGATCGGCTTCTCGCTCCTCTACATGGACCGCGTCCGCCGCGGCCGCGAGGACTCCGAAGACCGGTAATCCCCGCCCCTGGCGCCACCTTTTCGGCAGGCTGAGGGACCCATAGCGACCTCGAGCGTGCCGAAAGGCGGGAGAGCTTCGGGAAGGGGGTAAACAGGCGACGGCGCCGCACAGTGAGGAGAAGCGCGATGGCAGACGCGGCAGTGCGAGTAGACGACGACGACGCGGTTCGTTCACTCGTCCTGAGCCGGCCGGCTGAGTACAACACGATCACGCCGCAGCTGCGCGACGAGCTCGGCGCCGCGCTCGACGACGCCGATCGCGACCATGAGGTCCGGGTGGTGCTGCTGCGCGCCGAAGGCCCGGCATTCTGTGCCGGGTTCGGGCTCGACTGGTCGACGCTGGCCCAGGCCGGCGAGGACGACGACCGCGCGTGGGACTCGATGGCCGACGTACGCATGATCGGCCGCTTCGCGGCGACGTGGGCGAAGCTGTTCGAGCTCTCGAAGCCGACGATCGCCGCGGTGCAGGGCTGGTGCGTCGCCGGCGGCACCGACCTGGTCATGAACGCCGACGTGATCATCGCGGCCGAGAGCGCGCGGTTCGGCTATCCGCCGGCGCGGGTGTGGGGCATTCCGGAGGCCCCCTGGCTCTGGGTGGCGCGCCTCGGACTCGAGCGGGCGAAGCGCTACCTCCTCACCGGCGACGAGATCGACGCGGTCGAGGCGGCCGCGGCCGGGCTCGTGCTCGAGGTCGTGCCCGACGACGAGCTCCACGAGCACGCCTCCGCGCTCGCGCAACGCATGGCCCGGCTACCGCTCAACCAGCTCCAGATGTTGAAGCTCGCCTGCAACGAGGTCGCCCGCCGGGTCTACGAGCCGGACGCCTCCCGGCTCCTCGGCTGCTTCCTCGACGGCGTCGCCCGGCACACCCAGGAAGGAAACGACTTCGTGCGCCGCGCCCAGGAGACCGGCTGGCGCGAAGCGGTGCGGGAGCGGGACGCGCCCTTCGGCGACTACGGCGCTCGAGCCCGAGAGGAGGCGTGACGTGCACATCGGGCTGTTCCTGCCGAGCTTGAGCCCGTTCGCGACACCCGAGTTCCTCCGCGCCTACGCCGAGACCGCCGAGGAGCACGGCTTCCACTCGATCTGGGTCGGTGAGCACGTGGTGTTTCTCGACAAGTACACGTCGAACTACCCGTACGCTGATGACGGCCGGCTTCCAGTGGGCGGCGAAGCGGGGATGCTCGACCTGTTCGCGACGCTCACGTTCCTGGGCTCGGTCACGACTCGCATCCGGCTCGGGACCGGCATCTGCCTCGTGCCCCAGCGCAATCCCGTGTACACGGCCAAGGAGGTCTCAACCCTCGACTGGCTGTCGGGAGGACGGGTCGACTTCGGGATCGGGATCGGCTGGCTGAGCGAGGAGTTCGATGCGCTCGAGGTGCCCTTCGCCGAGCGGGCGGCGCGGACCCGTGACTACCTGGAGGTGATCCGCCGCCTGTGGTGCGACGACGTGTCGAGCCACGAGGGGCCGTACTACCGGCTGCCCCCGTGCCGGATGTACCCCAAGCCGGTCCAGCAGCCGCACCCGCCGGTGTACTTCGGTGGCGAGACCGACGCCGCGCTCGCCCGCGTTGCCGATGTCGGCGACGGCTGGCACGGTTTCAACCACACGCCCGCCACCGCAGCCGACCGGGTTCGCCGGCTGGAGACGCTGCTGGCCGAGCGGGGCCGGTCCTTGGCCGACGTCGACATCATCGTCAGCCCCTACCTGCAGCCTGTGCAGCCGACAGCCCTGAACGCCTATCGCGACGCCGGCGTGAAGCAGGTCGTGCTCCCCGCCTTCGCCGTCGACCCCGACGGCGTCAGGGAAACCATCACTGAACTCGGCGAGAAGTGGGGAGAGGTCGCGAGAACCCTCTGACGAGCCAGGCCGTACGTCTATTGGAGGTCGCGATGGACACGCTCGCTCAGCTCGAAGCCACCTACGGCTCCACGCAACGGTTCGTCAACGAGGTCGGGCCGGCCCAGCTCGACGCTCCCACGCCGTGCCGGGACTGGAGCGTCGGATTGGTGCTCGGCCACGTGGTCGCGGTGACGCGCCACTTCGGCGGAGCGGCCGCGGGTGACGCGCCCGAGATCCCCGACCCGGCCGAGATCGACCTCGGTGACGACCCAGCCGCGACCTACCGGGGCGCCGCCGGCGCCGCGCGCGCCGCCTGGCGGGCGCCGGGCGTGCTCGATGGGAAGATCACGGTTGCGGCGGGTGAGATGCCCGCGGTGATGGCGGCCGGCATCAGCTGTCTCGACACGCTCGTCCACGGCTGGGACATCGCCCGCGGCACCGGCCAGGACGCCACCCTCGACCCGGCGCTCGCCAAAGCGACGCTCGCCTTCGCGCAACAGATCGTCACGGACGAGGTGCGGAGATTCGCGACCTTCGACTCGGCCGTCGACATCGGCGCGGATGCGTCAGCGACCGACCGCCTGGTTGCGTTCTGCGGCCGCCGCCCGTAGCCCGAGGCGCCGCAGCAGGAGCACTGCCCCCGTCGCGGCGATGAGCGCGATCGCGCCCGCGGCGACCCAGGACCGCGCATGCCGCGGCGAGAAGTCTGTGGACCATCGGGCTTCCCCTCACTCGTACTACCGAGACCGACGAGCGGCAACCACCCAGAGTTCGCGGCTCAGGCGACGGCGCACCGGGCCGCGCCTCCGGGCGGCGCAGGTGTGTCGGCCGTCAGTCGGAACCCCAGCTACGCATGGAGCGCCAGCACGAGAAGGCCCATCACAAGCGGCGAGACCACCCACCAGATCACTGACTCGAAAGCACACACGAGCCGACCCATTCGACGAGCTCGCACACGGTGAGCTCGCTCACCCTCCACATGCCGTCCTCGCGCACGCCGAGTCCGGTCATCGACGTGACGGCTCCAATGCTGACGCGCACAACCATGACCACCTCAGCCCGCTCGCCGTGGACGCGAACCTCCGTGACCCGGACATGCTCGCTTTCCAGGCGCACGCCGGCGTAGCACGTCTCGGGAAGCGCCTCCAGCGTCGGCTCCATGCGCTCGGCGTTCTCGAGCAGTGGAAGACGCTGCTCAAGGGGGAGCGAGAAGTCGAGCGCCTTTCGAACGTCGACTCGACTTCGGCCCGGACTGCCCGCGGCGACTGACGGCCGGCCGAGCGTCTACGTCACTCTCGCCCGAGCCGCACGCGCAGATCAGCAGCACGAGGGCCACGAGCACCCGCGCAAGCGTCATCGTTCGGGCGGGGCGTAGTACTCGAAGTGGCCGGGGTCGGGAACGAGCCATTCCTCCCCGGAGCGGAAGCCATACGTCTCCATGACCTCGACGAGCTGCGGGTCGACCGTGGAGGCGAGCCCGGTGGGGCTCTGCGAGAAGTTGAGGTCGAGGGCGACGCCCCACGAGTGGCGCGCCGGGCTCGTGGCCCGCCCGTTGGCGCCGCGGATTAGCGACGGCACGAAGCAGCCGCGGTAGCCGCCGGGGTCGACGAGATAGGCCCGGTTCTCCTGCTCGAGCTCGGTCAGCGCGCCCTGGAGCAGCGGGATCACCGCCCGATGGCATTCCACCTCGCCCAGGATCGGCACCACCGCCCGGGTGACGTTCTCGGCCCGCCACGCCGGGTCGACAACGATCGACCCGTCCGGTCGCTCCTGGTAGGCGAACTCGCCGAACCGCTCCTTGATGAAGACCTGCGGCAGCACCGCGTCGCCGTGGCGCAGGTACGGCGTCTCCTCCCGGGTTCGGAATCGGACCGTACGGTCAGGGACGAGCCCGGCAATCGCGTGGTCCATCGCCGCCCTCGACCCGCGGTAGGCGACGAGGAGGAACCGCTCGGTCAGGATGTCGGCCTTGCCCGCAGTGTCGCTGCGGACGACGAGCTCGGCCGCGCCCACGACCTGGTCGTCGACGACGCCCCCGACCGTCAGCGGGTAACCGTTGGCGAGCTCGACGACACCGCCGGGCCCGATCCGCCGCTGCGCCGCCGCCGACTCCCCGAGCAACGCCTCCCCGTGCCCCAGCGCCTGGAGCTGGGCTTGGGCGCCCTTGTCGAAGAACGCGGGGTACGTCGCGGGGTCGATGGCGAGCGCGTCGAGCGGCAC
>JBOGFL010000459.1:0-5460 GCA_050743285.1 Acidimicrobiia bacterium | reverse complement strand
ACACCATGATCAGCGCGGCGGTGATGATCGGCATGGCGAACAGCGTGAGGAACGCGACGACGAGCATCATCCACGTGAACACCGGCATGCGCAGGAGCGTCATGCCGGGAGCGCGCAAGTTGAGGATCGTGACGATGAAGTTGACGGCCGCGGTAGTCGAGCCGATGCCGAGCATGACCAGACCGACGGCCCAGAAGTCGGGGCCCCGCCCGGGCAGGAACCCGTCGGCGAGCGGCGTGCTGGTCAGCGGGGTGTAGCCGAACCAGCCGCCGTCGGGTGCACCGCCGAGCACGAAGCTCGAATAGAGGAAGATCCCACCGAAGAGAAACGCCCAGTACCCGAAGATGTTGAGCCGCGGGAATGCGACGTCACGGGCACCGATCTGGAGCGGGATGAGGTAGTTGCCGAAGGCAACCGCAAGCGGCATGCCGAAGAGGAACACCATGGTCGTGCCGTGCATGGTGAAGAGCTGGTTGTACTGCGCGGCCGTGAGAAGTGTCCCGTCGGGCGCGGCCAGCTGCACCCGGATCAGCAGCGCCTCGACCCCGCCGAGCACGAGGAAGACCAACGCGGTGACCGCATACATGATGCCGATCTTCTTGTGGTCGATGGTCGTGAACCAGCTCCAGAAGCCGGTGGTCGCCTGCGGCCGGCGCAGGATCCCGGGCCTGGCGACCGGGGTCGGCAGGAGCGTCTCGGGGGCGGCGGTCATCTCGTCACCTCAGCTCCAAGAGATAGTCCACGATGACCTCGGCCTGCGCCTGCGTCATCACCGGCTCGCCCTCCGGCGTGTCTTCTGTGAACGAAGGCATGCCGACACAATTGTTCCCGGGCTCGGGCGGAGTCTTCCGGCAGTTCTGCGACTCCATTGGGACGAGCGACGGGGCGTCGAGCACCCACTCGAGCAGATTCTCACGGTTCAAATCGAGTGTGCCGCCCGCGAACGTCGTACGGCCGGCGAAGTGGGTCAGGTTGGGTCCGTAGGACGGGCTCTCGGATGAGTCGAAGACGTGGCAGTTCGTGCACGAGAACGTCTCGGAGACGAGCTCCTGGGCCTCGCCCGCGGGCGGGCCCACTTCACCTTCGGGCGCGGGGTCGGTGAAGGGCACCGTCGGTCCCTCTTGCTGGTCGGCGACCCACCGCTCGTAGTCGTCCCGCTCCAAGGCGATGACGCGCGCCCGCATGTTTGCGTGTGACAGCCCGCAATACTCCGCGCACTGGCTGAGATACGTGCCGGGATCATCGGCCGAGATCGTGAGTTCATTGACGCGACCCGGCAGCACGTCCCGTTTCCCGGCCAGCGCGGGCACCCAGAAGCTGTGAATGACGTTGCAGCCGATCGGGAGTGTGTCGTCGCACGCCGACAAACGCAAACGCACGTCCTGGTCGACGGGGATGATGAGCTCGGTCGACGTGACGATCTTGTCGTCGGGGTAGCGGAACTCCCACCACCACTGCTTGCCGATCACCTCGATCTCGAGCGCGTCGCTCGGCTGCGCGTCGAGGTAGAAAATCGTGCGCACGGTGGGCACGGCGATCACCGCGAGGATCAATGTGGGGATGATTGTCCACGCGACCTCGAGCCTGGTGTTGCCGTGCACCTGCTTCACGTCACCGCGTGTGCCGGGCTTGGCGCGGAACTTCCACGCGGCGACGACAACCGCGGCGATGATGAAGACACCGACGACGACTGAGACGACGAACACCGGGTTGAACAGGTTGTCGATCGTCTGCGCGGCAGAGCCCTCGGGTCGAAGCGAGTTCTGGTCGTTTTCGGGACCCTCGAGCGCGTCGCACGCGGTGCCGAGGAGAGCGACCGCGCCGGCCCCCGCCGCGAGCCAGGCCCGGGGCCACCGGCGCGGAGATGGCGTCTCCTCCCCTATTTCCGGCATTCGCGGGATCGTACCGCCGCCCCCGGATCGCACCCGAACCGACGTGCCTACAGCCCCAGCCGGTCCAGGGCGGGGGCGCGACGCTGCCAGTCCCGGTCCACCACCACCCGGGTGGTGAGATGGACCGGGGCCCCGAGGAGGGCCTCGAGCTCCTGCCGGGCGGCGGTGCCGGCGTCCCGCAGCGCCAGCCCTCCCCGTCCGATCACGATCCCCTTCTGCGAGTCGCGTTCGACCCGTACGACCGCGCGGAGCCGCCACGCCCCGTCGTCGCGAGCGTCCTCCCCTTCTTCCACCGTCACCGCGATCGAGTGCGGGAGCTCGTCCCGGGCGGTGGCGAGCAGCTTCTCCCGCAGCAGCTCGGCCGCGAGTGTCGTCTCGGGCTGGTCGGTCACGACGCCACCGGGGTAGTAGCGCGGGCCCTCGGGCATGCGCGCGTCGAGCTCGCGCCGCAGGATGTTGACGCCGTCGCCGGTCTTGCCCGAGACCGGCACGAAGGCGTCGAAGTCGCCCAGCTCGGCGGCCGCCGTCGCCAACTGGGCGGCGATCGGCCCCGGCTTGGCCCGGTCGGTCTTCGTCACGACAAGGAGACGAGGCGTGCTGGCCTGATGCACCAAACCGGCGACGTAGCGGTCACCGGGCCCGATCGATGCGGTGGCATCTATCACCAGGCAGACAACGTCGACTTCGCGCAACGTTGACAGCGCGCGCTCGTTGGTGCGCTCTCCGAGCAGCGTGCGGGGCTTGTGGATGCCGGGCGTATCGACGAACACGACCTGGCTGTGGTCGGTAGTCAGCACGCCGCGCACAGTCGTCCGAGTGGTCTGAGGGCGGGCCGAGACGATTGCCACTTTGGCACCGACCAGCGCGTTGACGAGCGTGGACTTGCCGACGTTCGGGCGCCCGACGAGCGTCGTGAAGCCGCTCGCGTGCTCACGTGGCGCTGCGGTCATGTGTGCGCCGGTGCGGGCGCGTCGACGTCCTCGTCCTTCTGGGTGATCAGGACCGAGAGAATTCGCCGTCCCTGGACGCGCTCGGTCCGGAAGTCGATTCCCTGGAAGCACACGCTCTCCCCTTGCTCGGGCACGTGGCCGAGCAGATTGAACACCAGGCCGGCAACCGTGTCCCATTCAGTGTCGGGCAGATCGACGCCGAGCTCGTCGCTGATCTCGCCGATCGGCATCTTGCCGGGAACCCGCAAGACGCCATCGGGGAGGTGCTCGACCCCGGGCTCGGCGACGTCGTACTCGTCGCTGATATCGCCGACGATCTCCTCGAGGAGGTCCTCGAGCGTGACGAGCCCGGCGGTGCCGCCGTGTTCGTCGACCACGACCGCCATGTGAAAGCGCTTGGTCCGCATCTCTCGGAGGAGCTCGGCTACCCGTTTCTGTTCCGGGACGACGACCGCGGGACGCACCGCCCCACGGACCGGCTGTCCCCCCTCGCCGGCACGTGCCCGGGTCACGAGATCCTTCAGGAACACGAGGCCGACGATGTTGTCGGTGGTGTCCTCGAACACGGGGATCCGGGAGAACCCGCCGTCGATCGCCCTCTCGATGCCGGCCTCGACGGTCTCGTCGGCCTCGATGGCGATCATGTCGGTGCGAGGCGTCATGGCCTCGCGCACGACCATGTCGCCGAACTCGAAGATCGAGTGGATCAGCTGGCGTTCGTCGCGCTCGATTGCCTCCTCGTCGGCCGCCACGTCGGCCATGGTCCGAATCTCCTCTTCGGAGACGAACGGGCCCTCGCGCGGTTGCCTCCCCGGCATGACGAGGTTGGCGAGCCCGATGAGCGAGCGCGACAAGAAGCGGAGCGGCGAGAAGTTGGTGAGGAACGCGAGCAGCCCCGAGTTCCGGAGGGCGGCACCGTCGGTGTGCTGGAGCGCGTAGGTCTTGGGTACGACCTCGCCGATCACGAAGAACAACACGAACTGCAGGACGATGCCGATGACGAAGCCCCATGCGCCGACGACGCTGCTCAGCACGAGACCGACGAGCGAACCGGTGGTCAGTTGGCAGAAGAGCGCGAGCAGGTAGACGACGTTGAGGGTTCGTTCGGGATGCTCGAGCATGCGCGCCAGCCGGCCCGCGCCCCGGCGGCCTTCTTCCTCGAGCGTGAGCGCGCGGATGCGGCTCATGCGCGTGAACGCGGTCTCCACCAGCGCCAACCAGATCGACCCGAGAAAGAGGGCGGCGATTGTCGCCAGGATCAACCAGTCGGCTCCGCTCATGCGCGACCGGTATCTGGAACCGTGCTCACCGGCCTTCTCTCTCGGCCTCGCGGAAACGGGCGAGGATCTCCCGCTCCCGCCGCTTCATCGACTCGGACTCCCGTTCCGCGGCGTGGTCATAGTTCAGCAGATGGAGCACACCGTGCACGACGAGCAACGCGAGCTCGTCGTCGAGCGCCACTGCATTCGCGAGCGCCTGTCGCTCGGCAACCCTCGGGCAGAGCACGACATCCCCGATCACCACCGGCGGGTCGGACGGTTCCGACGGGGCACCGGGCCCGCGCCCACCCTCGTCGGGTTGGCGACCGCCCAGCGTCACGTCGTCGTCGACCGGAAACGCGAGCACGTCGGTAGGCCCCGACGCGCCGAGGAAGCGCTGGTTGAGATCGGCGATCGCGTACTCGTCGACGAAGATCACCGACAGCTCGGCGTCGCCGGTGACGCGCTCCTCTGCGAGGACGAGGCGTGCCAGCCGCCCCCAGCGCAGCAGGTCGACACTCAGATCCGACTGCTCGTCGGCGGTGAAGACGTCTACCGCCACGCGTCGTCCTTCTCGTTGTGGGCCTCGTACGCGTCAACGATTCGTTGCACGATGCGATGCCGAACGACGTCCCGCCCGTCGAGTTCGACAAAGGCCAGGTCGGGGATGTCGCGCAGGATGTCGCGCACGGCGAGGAGGCCCGAGCGTCCCCGACCCTCGGGCAGGTCGATCTGGGTCACGTCGCCGGTGACCACGACCTTGGAGCCGAAGCCGAGCCGGGTCAGGAACATCTTCATCTGCTCGGGGGTGGTGTTCTGCGCCTCGTCGAGAATGATGAAGGAGTCGTTGAGCGTGCGGCCACGCATGAACGCAAGCGGCGCCACCTCGATCGTTCCTCGGTCCATCAGACGCGCCACTGCCTCGGGATCGAGCATGTCGTAGAGCGCGTCGTATAACGGCCGAAGGTAAGGGTCGACCTTGGCGAGCACGTCGCCGGGCAGGAAGCCGAGCCGCTCTCCCGCCTCGACCGCCGGTCGGGTGAGGATTATCCGGTTCATCGATTTCGCCTGGAGCGCCTGAATCGCGAGCGCAACCGCGAGGTAGCTCTTGCCGGTACCGGCGGGACCGATGACGAACGTGACGACGTGCTCGTTGACCGCGTCCACGTAGCGCTTCTGACCGGCGGTCTTCGGGCGCACCGACTTGCGCCCGCGAAGCACCTCCGTCGTCAGCACGTCGGTCGGGCGCTGGTCGGCCTTGAGCATCTCGATGCTGCGGTCGAGAGCCTCGCGATCGAGGGTGTGGCCGCCCTCGAGCAGTATCACGAGCTCTTCGAAGAGCCGGCCGACGCGGTCGGC
>JBOGFL010000458.1:0-2882 GCA_050743285.1 Acidimicrobiia bacterium | reverse complement strand
GTCGGTCCCTTGATCGTCGCGGTCGGGTTGCTGCTCTTTGCGCGCGTCGACGACGGCCGGGGGTACTTCGATGGCGTGTTCCCGGCCGCGATCGTGTTCGGGCTCGGTCTCTCGCTCACCGTCGCGCCGTTGACCGCCGCGGTACTGGGTGCGGTCGAGGACCGCCACGTGGGCATCGCGTCGGGCGTGAACAACGCCGTCGCCCGATTGGCAAGCCTGCTGGCGGTGGCGGTGCTTCCCGGTGTCGTGGGACTCGACACCGCCGCGAGCGGCTCGACGTTCAGCGACGGCTATATGCAGGCGATGCTCATCTCGGCGGTGATCGCCGCCGCCGGCGGATTGATCGCATTCCTCACCGTGCGCCGCGTCGCGCCGCGCGTCGAGATGAGCAGCCAGAACCTGGTGCAGCCGTGTCTCCCGGCCGATTGCCGCAGCCAGGAAGCGGCCTGATACCGAGCGATGAGACCGCGTTCGATCCAACCACCAAATCGCCGGGAATAGCCTGGGGCGACGCGGCGGTTGTCGCCGCCTAGGGTGTCACCGGGTTGCTGATCTCGCAGCGCATCTTCCGCTGGACTCGGAGAGGAACCTCGGCATGAAGGGTCACACGATCGACATCCAGCCGCTCGACGCGCATGTCGTCGTCGAGATCGACGGTGTCCGGGTCGCCGAATCCCGCGAGGCGGTAGTCCTCCAGGAGACCGGGTTGCCGCCGCGCTATTACCTGCCGCGCGAGCACGTGCGGGCCGACGTCCTGCGCGCGACGCCGAAGGCCACCGAGTGCCCGTTCAAGGGCGAGGCGTCGTACATGTCGATCGAGCTCGACGGCGGGCGCACGGTCGAGAACCTGGTCTGGGTCTACGAACAGCCCATCGCCGAGGCCGCGGCCATCGCCGGCCGCCTCGCCTTCTTCAACGAGCACGTCGACCTCATCGTCGACGGGGAACGCCAGCCCCGCCCCGACACCCCCTGGTCGTGATGTTTGGTCGTTGAACCACGTATTCGGGGGTTGAACGACCAAACATCTCAGGGATGCCAGCGGGCCATGCGGTTGGCGTGGCTCGCGCCGTGCCTCGCCCGGGTACCTGTGCCCGGCGCGCCCCGGGGTCACGCAGGAACACGCCGCGGCGGGGCGGCCGCGAGCACGATGTCGACGAGTTGCCCCGACGCACGCTCAGTCGCGCACTCCCCGCGCCGCAGCAGGATCGTGCCGACCAGCACATCAACCGCGAAGTCGACGTCCCAGTCGGCTCGAATCTCGCCGTGTGCGATCCCCTCGCGGAGGACCGACGTGGCGGCGCATCTCCAGTCGTGCAACAACGTCGAGCGAAGTCGTCGTCCTTCGACGGCGGCGCGGCCGACGACCCGTCCAGCCGGCGTGGTGGAGACTCGCCCCAGCTCGCGGACCAGCACGCTGAGATCGTCGTGCAGCGAACCGGACGGGGACCGTACGACCAGAGCATCCGCCGTCGTCGCGCAGGCAGCTTCGATGAGTGCCTGGCGATTCGGGTAACGCCGGTAGATCGTGGCCTTGGACACGCCGGCTCGCCGCGCGACGCCGTGCATGGTGAGATCGGCAAACCCCCGCTCGGCAAGGAGTTCGACCGCCGCGGTCAGGATCGCGTGGTCAGCGGTCCGGCTCCGCGGCCGTCCTCGCTGCTTCGCGACTTGGAGGGTCACACACGGCTCTCGGCCCGGAAGACGCCTTGGGGCCGCCACGCGAGGAGCGCAACCAGCAGGATGAAGGCGTACCCGTCGGCCCATTCCGGTCCGAGCTCGGCCACGCCGAACAGCGTGATGCCGTACGCCCCACCCAGGCTCTCCGCCATTCCGAGGACGACGCCAGCGATGGCCGCACCGCGGACGTTGCCCAGTCCACCGAGCAGCGCGACGGCAAAGCCCTTGATCAGAAGCGTTCCGCCGCTGAATGCCGTGAACGGGAACACGAAGCCGATCAGCGCGCCGCCGAGCGCGGCCATCGCGCTCCCCAGCAGGAACGACGTCGCGATCGCACCGTTCACGTCGATACCTACCAGCCGCGCCGCGTCGCGATTCTCGGCCGCGGCTTGCAGAGCGCGGCCGACCGGGCTGCGATCGAGCAGCAGGAAGATGAAGAAGACGGCGACCGCGGCGACGACCAGCACCAATACCCGGTCGCGCGAGATGTTCACCCCGCCCAAGCGCCAGACCCCCGAAACGGGTTTCGGGATCTGGTAGATGTCGGCCGACCAGATCTTGACCATGATCGCCTGCAACGCGATCGCCACGCCGAGAGACGCGACGAAGCCGTTCATCGGCCGGTCGACGGTGCGTTGGAACAGCGTGCGGTCGAGCGCGACGCCGATCACCCCGACAACGATCACCGCCGCCAGCGCGGCCAGGGCGAAGGTCCAGCCCCATTCGGTCATCTGCCACGTGATGAAGCTGCCAAGAACGAGGAACTGGCCGTGGGCGAAGTTGATCAGGCGCGACAAGCCGAAGATGAGCGTGAGCCCGACGCCGAGCAGGACATAGATCGAGCTCGTCGACAGGCCGTTGACCACGTGCTGAACGAAGTTGGCGAGCCCTTCAGGAAGCATGGTCCGCAGCCTTCATCCGAGGTACTGGAGCATGAGCGCGTCGTCGCCGGCGAGCGCCGGCGATTTGTACTCGCCGACGATGGCACCGTTGCGCATGACGTAGGTGCGCTCGGTGAGTTCGACCGCGACCGCGGCGTTTTGTTCAACGACGAGGAGCCCGACGTCGGTCGCTTCCGTCAGCGAGCGCACCATGTCGGCGACCTCGTCGACAACACGCGGCGCGAGCCCCAACGAGAGCTCGTCGATCATGAGCAGGCGGGGCGCGCTCATGTAGGCGCGCCCCAGGGCGAGCATCTGTTGCTG
>JBOGFL010000457.1:0-3894 GCA_050743285.1 Acidimicrobiia bacterium | reverse complement strand
GGGAGTAGCGGAGCTGGCCGTGTCGCTAGCCTCACTCCCGTGAAAGCGCTGGTCACCGGCGCCGGCGGCTTTGTCGGTGGCCACCTCGTCGCCCATCTGCGGGACCACGGCGACGACGTCACCGCGCTCGACCGTGAAGTCGATGTGACCGACGCGGCCGCAATCACTCGCGCCGTCGACGCCCAGCGGCCCGACGCCGTGTATCACCTCGCGGCACTGAGTCATGTCGGCGATTCGTGGGCCGACCCCGTCGAGGTCTTCCGGGTCAACGCCATCGGCACGCTCGAGTTGCTGCGCGCGTGCCGGGCTGCGGGAGCACAACGGATCCTGGTTGTCGGAACCGCCGAGGAGTACGGCGCGGTCGACGCCATGACGATCACCGAGGACGTGCCACTCCGACCGCATAGTCCGTACGCGGCCAGCAAGGTGGCGGCCGAGTACCTCGCGCTCCAGGCCTTCCTCGGTGACGGCCTGCCGACGCTGCGGGTGCGGGCGTTCAACCACACCGGGCCCGGGCAATCGGATCGTTTCCTGGTGCCCGCCCTGTCCCATCGCATCATGGAGGCCGAACGCGACGCACGCGACGAGGTGCTCGTCGGGTCGCTCGAGCCGGTGCGCGATCTCACCGACGTGCGCGACGTCGTGCGGGCGTACCGGCTCGTCGTGCAACGGGGGACACCGGGCGAGGTCTACAACGTGTGCTCCGGGCGCGGGCTGAGCGTGCGTGAGATCGCCGGCCGTCTGATCGACCTCGCCTCGCGCCCGTTGCACCTGCGGGTCGACCCCGGACTGGTGAGACCGGTCGATGTGCCCCGCCTCGTCGGCGACCCTTCGAAGCTGGCTACCGACACGGGCTGGTCACCCGAGGTCAGCCTCAACCAGACGTTCGCCGATGTCCTCGCCGACGCGCGTTGACGACTCCTATTTGTTTGCCCCGTGCTCACGCACGAAGTCGTTGACCTCGTAGTACGCGGCGATTGATTCGCCGGCGTCGCCCCAAAAGCCATCGATGACGTCGTACTCCATGACGCCGTTCTCGACGAAGTGATTGTTGACGTCGGTGATCTCGAGCTCGCCGCGCGCCGACGGCGTCAGCTTCGGCAGGACATCGAAGACTGTCGCATCGTAGAAGTAGACGCCGGTGACGGCGTAGGGGCTCGGCGGAAACTCTGGCTTCTCGACGATCCGCACGACCTTGTGGTCGGCGAGCTCGGGAACGCCGAGGTGGCGGAGATGCGCGGGATCGGGCACCTCCGCGAGCAGGATGCGGGCGCCGTTCGCCTGGCGTTCGAAGCGGTCCACGGAGTCGCTGATCGACCGCTCGAACACGTTGTCGGCGAGCACGACGACCACCTTGTCGCGGTCGACGAACCGCTCGGCGAAGCCCAGCGCTTCCGCGATGCCACCCGGGTTCTCCTGGTACGCGTACAGGAGACGGTCGAGCCCCCATTCGTGACCGTTGCCGAGCAGCCGCAGGAACTCTCCCGCGTGCGTCCCGCCGGTCACGACCATCACCTCGGTGATGCCCGACTTCACCAGCGACTCGATCGCGCAGGTGACCATCGGCCGGTCGTAGACGGGCAGCAGGTGCTTGTTGGTGATGCGCGTCAGTGGATGGAGACGGCTGCCGGTCCCCCCGGCCAGGATCACGCCCTTCACAGGGCGTCATTCTCGTCGGTCATGGGCACGCCCGGCGAATGAACCTGGCGGTCCAGCCATCCGAGCAGGGCCGCCACCGCCCGGGGATCGTGGCGCAGCCGGTTGCCGGCGGCCTGGATGATGTGGAGCTCGGCGTGCGGTCCGGCCGCGGCCGCGATGCGGCGGGCGTCGTCGGGGAGCACCACCCGGTCGTCGGACCCGTGCAGCACGAACAACGGCCGGTCATCGAGCGCGGTCGCGGCCGCAACCGCGTCGAGCGCGGCGACTCCCCGAGCCCACGCTGCGGCGTCGGGAGGGAATTCCTCGGCGCGTACCAGGCGCAGGTTACGGGCCTCCTCGAGCAGGCGGTTGGCGTCGCGGGCGACGTCGCGCAGCGACGCCGGTGCGGCGAGTGTCGCGAGTCCGCGGATTCGGTCGTCGGCGGTGGCGGCACAGAGGGCGATGGTGCCGCCTTCGCGAATGCCGATCACCCATACGCCGAGGACGTCGGGACGCTCGTCGAGAGCTCCGACCGCGGCGCTCACGTCGCGCACCCATCCGTCGCCGGAGAAGTCGCCATCCGAGCCGCCGGCGCCGCGAAACGTGAATGACATCGCGATCCAGCTGCACTCGCGTGCGATGCGGTCGGCAAGTTGCGGAAGAGTCGCCGCCGCGGTCGCCGCGCCACGCGCGTCGGTCGGAAACCCGTGGCAGATCACGACGGCGGGTACGGGTCCCGGCTGGCGCGGCGCGGCGACATGCGCGTCGAGCCGGAGTCCATCGACGATCACCTTTCGTTCCATGCGCCTGTATTCTCCCCGTGTGGCAGCACCCGCGTTCAAAGAATGGGCGGTGATCGTGCAGGCCCTGCTCCAAGGTGAGCAGGTGGTCGACGTTCGCAAAGGCGGCTTGCGGGAGGACGGCCGTCACTTCGACCTGAAGGCCGGTCGGGTCTGGCTGTACCCCACCACCGAGCATCAGGAGGCCGACCTCCTGAAGCCGGCGTACCGGCACTGGCTCGACCACGCCCCCGGTTCGCCCGTGGGCGAATCGATTCGCATAGACGGCTGGGCCGACATCGTGGGCGTGGCCAAGCTCACCGAACCCGAAGAGCTCGCCGAGCTCGACTCGAAGTTCATCTGGACGCCCGCCTACGCCGCGTCTCGCCTCAACTGGAAGAAGCGCGATCCGCTGTGGGTGCTCGCGATGCGCGCGTACCGACTGGACGAGCCGGTCACGGTACCGTGGAACGAAGACTACGGCGGGTGCACGTCGTGGGTCGATCTCGACGGCTTGCCCGACGACCCGGCGACCCTTCCCAGCGAGCCCGCCCTCTCCGACGTGGCGTTCGAGGCCCGCCTGAAGGGCACGGTGGAGGCCCTGCCGAACGGGCTCGAGCCGCCCGACCCCTCGTAGCGTGCAACGCTCGCTCGGCGCGCTCGTTCTGCTCGCGATCGTGGCGTCGGGCTGCGACGACTCCGGCGGTGGCGACTCCAGCCGTGAGGAGCCCGAGGCCGCCGGCGACGCGAGCGGGTCGGCGGGCTGCGGGACCGACGCACCTGACCCCGGGATGCAGGAACGGACCCTGGACTTCCAGGGCTACGCCCGCCAGTACCGGGTGTGGGTGCCGACGAGGTACGACGCGGATACGCCGGCGCCCGTCGTCCTCAATCTGCACGGTTTCACCTCCAACGCTTCGCAACAGGACCGCGATACCGACCTGCCCGCCGCCGCGGGCGCGCGGGGCTACGTGGTCGTGACGCCGCAGGGTCTGCCGATAGGGAGCGGCCCTGGCACCGAGGCGAACGCGCCCGCGTTCTGGAGCGCGACCCCGACGCCCGGTCCCGAAGCCATCAACGACGTGGGCTACCTGGCCGCCGTGCTCGACACCACCGAGCGCGAACTGTGCGTAGACGTGGAACGCGAGTTCTCCGCCGGAATGTCGAATGGAGCGATGATGTCGGTGGCGCTCGGCTGCGCCCTTCCCGAACGCCTCGCCGCCATCGCGCCGGTCGCGGGCGTGAACCTGGTGGACTGCGAGCCGCCGGCACCGGTGTCGATGATCGCCATGCATGGGACCGCGGACGAGCTTGCCGTGTACGAAGGCGACGAAGAAGGCGTTCCCGTCGTCGGCCGGGTCGCCCGGTGGGCGTCCGCCGACGGCTGCGGGTCCGAGCCCACGGTCGAGTCGCCCTCGGGCCTCGAGTTCCGCCAGTGGACCGATTGCCCGCCTGGCGTCGATGTGGAGCTCTATAC
>JBOGFL010000456.1:0-3689 GCA_050743285.1 Acidimicrobiia bacterium | reverse complement strand
TACGAGCGGGCGGTGGTCGCCCTGCTCGAACGAGACGGTCCCGCGGTCCTCATGGGCCACTCGATGGGCGGCGCGGTGTCGATCCGGGTCGCCGCGCACCGCCCCGAACTCGTTCGGGCGCTCGTCCTCCTCGACCCCGCGTTGCCGAGCACCACGGCGTCGTTGCGGGGCCGCATCCACACGATCCGCGAGTTCCTGCCGCTCCTCGTGCCCGCGCTCGGGCGGCTGGTCGTCAGTCGGCGCCACCGCCGGCAGGGACCCGACGGCATCGTCGCCGAGCACATCGCCTGGAACGCGCACCGGCCCGAGCGGATCGACCCGGAGCTCCGCGCCGACCTGGTCGACCTCGCCCACCAGCGCTGGAAGCACCAGCCCGAGGTGGACTCGGTGTACGCAGCGTCGGCCCGGTCGGTCACGCGCTACGTCATCCGGGGGATGCGGAACGACCTCGAGGCCGTCCACGGCGCCACTCTCCTCATTCACGCCGAGCACGACCGCCTGATCCCGCTCGGAGACGCCCGCGTCGTCGCCGAACGACACCCCGAATGGGACTACCAGGAGGTGCCGGACTGCGGGCACGCGGTTCAGATCGAGCTCCCCGACCGCCTGCTCGACATCACCGTGCCCTGGATCGCGCGCCATCTCGAGGCCGTCCCGGCCGCACCGCGGCCACCGAGCATGTGACAATCCGGGGGCCCTATGACCCCCTCGACGTCACCGGCCGACGGATCGGCGCCCCCCGTCGGGCTCCTGGCCGAGCCCGTCGCCGAGCTGATCGAGGACCTGCTGCCCGTGGTCCTGGCCTGGCCCGAGAGCGCGGGCGCCGACGGCGACCGGGTGCGCCTCGGCCTGGTGCACGAGGCCCGCACGATCGTGACGGCGGTGGTGACCGCCGACGGGCGGGTCGGCACTGCGGAGACCGCGGCCTTTCGCGAGACGTTCGCCCGCTACGACCCGACCGTCGGCGTCGCCGACGACGACGCCCTGCGGGCGGGCGAACTGGCGCCCCACGCCCGACCCAATGAGACCACGCCCCTCTTCGAGCAGCTCGTGGACAACGACCGGCGCGACGGCACGCAGCACGGCTGGACGTATTACACCGACGCGCTTCGGGTCGCGCACGCGGCGGCCGCGCTCGAGCCGGTCCCGACGCGCGACACGCTGGCGACCGTCGAGCGGTTGCGCCGCGCCTTCCTCGACCGGTTGCAGAACGCCGACGTGCCCCGCCCGGGCAGCCCCTACCGCCCGCCGCCCCCGCCGTCCGGGCAGCCCGCCGCCGCGACCGCAGACACGACCGCACCAGCGGATACCGCCCCCAAGAAGTCGCTCGAGGAGCTGCTCGACGACCTCGACGACCTCGTAGGCCTGAAAGACGTCAAGACCGAAGTCCGCCTCATGACAAATCTGCTCCGCGTGCAGCGGCTGCGACGCGAACGCAAGCTCCCCGTCGTCGAGCAGACCCTGCACATGGTGTTCGTCGGCAACCCCGGCACGGGCAAGACGACGGTGGCGCGACTCCTCGCCGGCATCTACCGCGAGCTCGAGATCGTGTCGAAGGGCCACTTGGTGGAGACCGACCGCTCGGGGCTGGTCGCCGGCTACGTCGGCCAGACCGCGGCCAAGGTGCGCGAGGTCGTGACATCCGCGCTGGGCGGCATCCTCCTCATCGACGAGGCGTACGCGCTCGCGCAGGGTGGTGAGCGCGATTTCGGCGCCGAAGCCATCGCCACACTCATCAATCTGATGGAGAACCATCGCGACGACCTGGTGGTGATCATCGCCGGGTATCCCGGCCCGATGCAGGAGCTCGTCGAGATGAACCCGGGCCTGCGCTCGCGGTTCCGTAAGACGATCGTGTTCCCCGACTACTCGACCAACGAGTTGCTCGAGATCTTCGGACGGATCTGTGAAGATAGCCGCTACCGACCGAACCGCGAAGCGCGCGAGAAGCTGAAGGCGCTGCTCGACGCGCAGCGGCGCGACGAGTCGTTCGGCAACGCCCGCCTGGTTCGCAACGTCTTCGAGGCCGCCATCACGCGTCAGGCCAGCCGCGTCGTCGAGATCGAGAAGCCGAGCGACGCCCACCTCATCGACCTCGTGGCCGCCGATATCCCCGATATCCCCGCGCCGGCGCCGAGCTGAGCCGTGCGCACGCTGCTCGCCCTGCTGGGCGCGGTGCTGATGGTCGTGGCGGCGCTCGTGTTCCGCGCCACGGTGATCGAAGGCGGCGATGACGGGGGCGGCAGTGGTGGAGGTACCGCCCGGCTCGTGTGCGCGACAGAGGTGGGCGACGCCTGCGACGACCTCGCCGGCGACGGCGTCAGCGTCACCGTCGAGCCCGCGGGCGTGACCGCGGCCCGGCTCAGCTCGATCACCGATCAGGCAGCTCGCGACCCGGGGCTCGACGGGTGGCTCGTGCCCGCGCCGTGGCCGGACCTGGTGCGGGCGACGCGCGACCAGGCGGGGCTCGGGCCCGTCATCGACGATTCCGTCGGGCCGGTCGCCCGGTCGCCGCTGGCGATCGCGGTGTGGAGCGAACGGGTCCCGACGCTCGACGCCGAGTGCGACGACATCGACTGGCGCTGCGTGGGTGAGGTCGCACGCTCGGGCGGCGTGCAGCCGTCGTTCCCCGACCCCGCGACGTCGGCCACCGGGCGCGACGTGCTCGGTCAGGTCGCGACGAGCTACTTCGGACGGTCGGACATCTCGTCGTTCGACGTCAACACCGACCAGGGATTTCGCATCTTTCTCGACGCGCTCGCCGACTCCTCGGCGGCCGTGCCGCCGGGGGCCGATCCACTCGATCTGATGCTCTCGACCGGCGGCGCGCAGGTCGACGTGGTCGGCGCATTCGAGGCGCAAGCGTGCCCCACACTCGCGGAGGCCGCGCGCGGCGACGAGGTGATGCTGATCTACCCTGCGCCTGTGGCGACGGCGGAGCTGGAGTTCGCGCCGGTGACGCGCGCCGGCGGCGCCGACCGGCTCGAAGACCGCGTGACAGGAGGCGACGGCGAGAACGCGCTCGTCGACACCGGCTGGCACGTGGCCGACGACGGGCCTGACTGCGAATCGCCCGACGTTGCCCGCGGCTCGAATCTCCCGTCGGCCGGTGTCCTCCAGGTGCTGTCGGATCTGTGGGCCCAGGTGAACCGGTGATCCGGAAGCTGCGGCTCTCCACCGCGATCGTCGCGGCTTCGCTCCTCGCCGGCGGGCTGGCCGCGTGCAGCAGCGAGGACAGCGGCGGGTCGGGTCAGGTGCTCGACGATCCCGGCGACTGCATCCCCGTCGACATCGCCAGCTCGCCGGAGAAGCTCACGATCTTCGGCGACCTGGCCCGGTCGTTCAACGAATCCGATCGAGCCGATCTCGGCGACGGCGAGTGCGCGTTCGTGCGCGTGCAGCGGGTGTCATCGGGTGTCGGCGCGGCCCGCCTCGCCGCCGGCTGGCCCGAGAACGAGGCCAACGGACCACGGCCGGCGGTGTGGTCGCCGGCATCGAGCGCGTGGGGTGCGGTGCTCAATCAGCGACTGGCCGACAAGGGCGAACCGGCGATGGCGCCGCCGTCTCAGCCGTTCATGCTCACGCCGCTCGTGATCGCGATGCCCGAGCCCATGGCCGAAGCGCTCGGCTACCCCGAGGAGAACATCGGCTACGGCGACATTCTGGCGCTCGCGCAGTCGCCCGAGGGC
>JBOGFL010000455.1:0-2841 GCA_050743285.1 Acidimicrobiia bacterium | reverse complement strand
GTTCGCGACGAAGCGCTCGACGTCGTCGATGGGTGTCGCCCGGGCTTCGTAGTGGCCGACGTAGACGTCGGGATCAACCGGATTACCATCTTGGTCCGTTGCGACGAACGTGAGCATCGCCTCGTTCTCCAGCGGCGACTCCCAGCTCGGGATCGGTTGTTCGTCACCGTTGTCTGTTGTCGACGCGTTCTCGCCGAAGCCCCGCCGCGCGAAGCCGCGCCAGAGGATGTCCTGGTTCGCCCCGCCGAACCGGATCAGGTCCGCGGCGAGGTACGCGTCGCGGGCGTCGAGGAACGTCGGCGCGATCGGCATGAGCAGATACGCGTCGAACATGATCTGCACCCAGCGGCGGTTCCCCTCGCAGGTGGCCACGGGCTTGACCCCGTCGGCGCAGGCGAGGCCGTCCGCGTGACCCGTCTTCGGGTACCGGTCGAGGAAGAGGTCGCGGATGTCGAAGTTCGTCGCACTCCAGATCTCGCCGTCGGCGTGTACCTGCTCGCCGACGATGTCGTACGCGACGTCGCTCAGATTGAGCGGGTTGACGTCGGGAGTCGTGCTCGGGGACGGGAACCGCCGCGTCGACGTGAAGCTCATGTCGTAGTTGCGGATCGCGCGGAACGGGTTGCCCGTCGCGTAGGCGCCCACCGAGTGCTCGTTCTCGCCGGAGACCGGCACGAAGCGGTACTCGTTCAGGTACTCCATGCCGAGCAGGTCGCCGCTCGACTCGCCCATGGCCCCGGCGTGATTGCCCATCCGCCGGAAGCTCTTGCCGATCATGCGGTTCTCGATCATGTGGCCGTACTCGTGGCCGATGACCGCCATGTCGTAGTCGCCGTCCACGCACGGGGAGTAGAACCCCCCCGCGATCGGCTGCCAGAGGAACATGTTCGTGATCGACGGCGTGCCGTCGGGCTGGGTGCTCATGTTGGCGTTGTCCCGCGAGCCGGGAACGACGGCGCCGGCCTGCGAGCGGCCGTCCACCGGGTCGTTGCCGAGGGCGCCCAGGCCGAAGTTCGACTGCTGGGCGTTCCACGTGACCTCGGTGAAGCCGAGGTTGTACGACCAGTCGTGCATGCGGTTGTGCATGACGAACAGGTTCGCCGTCGCGGCGCTGATGTCGTTGGTGACGCCCGGCGTGGTGAGCTGGGCCGGGTCACAGCCGCTCTCGAACCAGATGTTCGTCCACGGGTACTGATAGTCCCGCGTCGCGCTCGTCGGGCGGAAGAAGGTGCCCGGCATCGCTCCGGCGAACCAGAGCTCCTTCGAGTTGGCGTTGTTGCCGATCGTCGTGTTCGTGGACAGCAACGTGGCCGGGTCGACGTCCCACGGAAGCGGCGAGGCGGCGTTGGCGATCACGCGGTCGCAGCCCTGCGCCTTCTCCCAGCACCAGACCTCACGCGTGTCCGTGGACGGGTACTGGTACGGGAAGCTGTTGAACTTGGTCACCTCCGGGAACGCCGGGAAGACCTTCCACGTCGGGTTGTCGGCGAGGCTCTCGACGTTCTCCTCGCGGTAGAGGATCGCGCCGCTCTCGGCGTCGACGAAGTGGCGGTAGCCCATGTTCACGCCGTCCGCGGAGACGGTCTCGAAGGCGATACGCACACCTCCCCGCGGCGTCGCGAAGGCCACGCGCCGGACGAGCTGGTCCGGGCCGAGGCCGGCGACGTCGATCCTGCGCCAGCCGTCGACTCGGCCGGCACCGTCCATCTCGACGAGCGAGACCTGCTCGCCCGCGTCGTCGAGCGCCGTCGCGAGCGCCTGCTGGGCCGAGAGCTCCGCCGAGTTGGCGAGCTCGTCCGAGCCCACGAGCGTGGAGGAGGCGTAGGCCACCTTCCAGCCGGAGGCGGACCGGACGAGCCCGACCGAGGCGGCGCCCTCGGGCGAGACGGGCAGGCCGTCCAGGGTCTGGCGCAGCACGACGACACGGCCGTTCGCCCCCAGAGGCGCGACCGTCGACACTTCGAGACCGGCGGTCGAGTCGAGCCGGTAGAGGAGGCGGTTCGCGTCGATGAACGCGAGCGCCGCGTCGGCGGCCGAGTCCGCCTGGATCCCGGTGGCGAGGAAGCCTCCGTGGCGGATCAGCGACTGCGCCGTGCCGAAGTCCGTCCAGCGGGCGACGGCACCGAGGTCTGCGACCGCGTCGAGCTGCGCCTGCGAGGGCACGATCGAAGCGGTGCGCGTGTCGAGGTCGGCCGGCCCGCCCTCCTGGGCGGGGCCGTCGACCTGGAACTGGCCGAAGGCCGAGGCGGGCACCAGCAGAGCGAGCGCCGCGACCGCGGCCACCCAGGCCGCGGGCAGGCGCCGCCCGCCTCGCGTAGGCATAGGAACTGACAGCATCTCTCTCCCCCTTGCTCGGATCCGACTCCGTCCCCATCCGCGGAGTCGGTGCGGTGTTCTAACCGACCTTGGCCGAAATTGCCAGCGGTCGGCCCCTGACGCGTTCGTCCGGGCCCGAAGCCCGCTTGACACCGGACTTGGAGAGGTTTTCAATGGCCTGGTGGTTTCTGCGGCGATGGAGGGGGTGCCGCGCGCGGCCGGGACGGGCAAGAGCGTTCTCACGATCTGTTCGAATCAGCCGGGCTCCGGTACCGACGCCGCTTCATACCGATGAGGAGGTGCTCTCACTTGCCAGGCAGACTTCGAAGGCTCGTCCTACTGGCGCTGGCGACGCTCGTCGTTTCGCTCGGGTTGGCGGGCAATGCCGGCGCTCAGCTGACGCCGCCGTGGTGCGGCACGCCGGTACCCGACGCGGCCGAGAACCTTCCGGACGGAACCGACCCAACGGATCCCCCCGGCAGCTTCCCGCACATCCCGTACTACGCGATCGGCTGTACGCTCGAC
>JBOGFL010000454.1:0-1566 GCA_050743285.1 Acidimicrobiia bacterium | reverse complement strand
GGTCGACGCCGCCCGAGCCCGCACCCGAAACCATCTGCAGCTCCCCCGAGAGCGTCGCCTGGGCGACGCGCCACCCGTCGCCCACGTCGCCGACGCGGTGTCCATCGGGCACGCGCGCGCCGTCGAGGCGCACTTCGTTGAACTCGGTCGCGCCGGTCATGTCGCGCAGCGGCCGAACCTCGACGCCCGGTTGGTGCAACGCCAGCAGGAAGTAGGTGACGCCCCTGTGCTTGGGGGCATCAGGATCGGTGCGGGCCAAGAGCACGCCGAAGTCGGAGCGGTGGGCCCACGTGGTCCAGACCTTGGCACCGTTCACGACCCACTCGTCGCCGTCGAGCGTCGCCCGCGTCGCGAGGGACGCCAGGTCTGAGCCCGCGCCCGGTTCGCTGAAGAGCTGGCACCACTTCTCGGTGTTGGCGACGATCGGCGGCAGGAACCGCTGGCGCTGTTCTTCGGTCCCGTGGGCGAACAGCGCCGGCGCGGCCAGGTTGAGTCCCAGCGGGTTGAGGCGGCCGAGGTTGAACGGTGCCAGCTCGGCCTCGACCCGCCGCGCGGTCGCTGCCGACAGACCGAGCCCGCCGTACTCGCGCGGCCAGGTCGCGGCGACGAGGCCCGAGCACCCGAACGCCGGGTACCAGGCCTCGTACTCGTCGTGGGACCTGACCGTACGGATCTCCGCGGTGCCGCCGCGCGCTGCCGCGTCGCGCCACGCGACCGGCACATGCTCCTCGACCCACGCCCGCACCACGGCGACCACTTCACCGTCGGGCGTCTCGGGCCCGACCGCCAGCTTCTCGATGCGTCTCTCATGCACCCAGGCGGCGTTTGAGGGACGCATCTAGAGGCCCTCGAAGTGCGGGGGGCGTTTGTCGCGGAAGGCGGAGAGGCCCTCGCGGAAGTCCTGGCTGCGGGACGAGAGCTCCATGGCGAGCGCCTCGTTGGCGAGGTGGCGCTCGAGGTCGAGGCCGCCACCGGCGTGCACGAGCCACTTCGTAAGCCCGAGGCCGACAGTGGGCGCGGTCGCGAGGCGCGCCAGCAGATCTTCGACGGTCGCGTCGAGCTCGTCGTCGGCGACCGCCGCGTGCACGAGGCCCCACTCGGCGGCCTCGGTGCCGCTCAACTCGCGGCCCAGGACGAGCAACTCCATGGCCCGGGTGTGGCCGACCCGCCGAGGGAGCAGCCAGGTCGCGCCGGTGTCGGGCGTGAAACCACGCTGCACGTACGGCTCGATGAAGCGGGCCGACTGCGAGACCACCGCGAAGTCGGCGAGCAGCGCAAGCTGGAAGCCGATGCCGGCGGCGATGCCCCGCACCGCTGCGACAATCGGCAGCTGCACCGACGCCATCAGCATGACGAGCCGGTGGGCCTGCATCGGCAGGCGGCGTTGGATGGAACCGGTTCGCGGCTTGCGGTCGGACTCGCGGTTACGGGCGATGATGTCGGCGCCGCCACAAAAGTGGCCGCCGGCGCCGGTGAGCAGGACGGCGCGCACGTCGTCGTCCTGCTGCGCCACCTCGAGCACGTCGACCAGCGCGTCCATGACGGTGTCGTCGAGCGCGTTCCGCT
>JBOGFL010000453.1:0-3452 GCA_050743285.1 Acidimicrobiia bacterium | reverse complement strand
GGGCTCGGACGGTCTTCGCCAGGCGTTCGCCTACCTCGCGCAGGCCGACATCGACCTCAAGGGGGCGCGCGCGATCCCGGAAGACGCGGTGATGGAGGTGCTGGTCGCCCGCCTGGCCCACCTGTCGGCGCGGGCCCAGGGCGGGGTGCGGCGGCGCTAGCTCAGCTGCCCGCCCTGCCGGTGCTCTTCATGAGGCGGGACGTCCGGCGGGAAGCCTGGCGCTTGTGGACCGTGCCTTTGGATCCGGCCTGGGCCAGGCGCTTCTGTGCGACCCGCACCTTCTCGGGTGTGTCGTCGCTCCCGGCCGCGGCCGCTTCGCTCGCCTGGCGGATGCGTGTCTTCAACTCGGTGCGCGCCGCCTTGTTGCGATCGCGGCGCTTCTCGTTCTGGCGGTTCCGCTTGATCTGACTCTTGATGTTCGCCATTCGACTTCTCGGGTTCTCGGGAGCACATCATCGTACCAGGAGGCGCGGTGAGCGTCTGGTCGAGTGCGAGAATCGCACCGTGACACCCCTCGAACGCTGGCGAGCTCTCGCGATCGTCGCCCACATCGATCACGGCAAGAGCACCCTTGCCGACCGGATGATCGAACTGTGCGGCGCGGTCGATCCGCGGGAGATGCGCGAGCAGTACCTCGATTCGATGGAACTCGAGCGCGAGCGCGGCATCACCATCAAGGCGCAGAACATCCGCCTCAACTGGAAGGACCACGTCCTCCAACTCATCGACACGCCCGGCCACGTCGACTTTTCTTACGAGGTCTCCCGCAGCCTGGCCGCGTGCGAAGGGGTCGTCCTCCTCGTCGACGCCTCGCAGGGAATCGAGGCCCAGACCCTCGCCAACGCGTATCAGGCGGTCGAGCACGATCTGGCGATGGTCGCGGCGGTCAACAAGATCGACCTGCCGGCCGCCGACCCCGACCGGGTCGCGGGCGAGGTCGAGCGGGTCCTCGGCGTTCCGGCGGAGGAGGTGCTGCGCATCTCGGCCAAGACCGGCGAAGGAGTCCCCGAGCTGCTCGATGCGATCGTCGACCGCATCCCGGCACCGACCGGCGACCCCGACGGGTCGCTCCGAGCCCTGATCTTCGACTCGCACTACGACCCGTACCGCGGCGTCGTGAGCGCGATTCGGGTGATGGACGGCACGCTCATCTCGGGAAGCCGGCTCCGGTTCGTGCAGGCCGCCGCCACCCACGACGCCGACGAGATCGGTGTGCGGCTCCCGGCGGTCACTCCGGTGGCGGCGCTCGGACCGGGGGAGGTCGGCTACCTGATCGCCGGCATCAAGGACGTCGGCGAGGCGCGGGTCGGCGAGACCGTGACCGCGGCCGCCGATCCCGCGCCTGCACTCGCCGGGTACCGCGATCCGAAGCCGATGGTGTTCTGCGGGCTGTACCCGGTCGAAGGCGACGCCTATACCGACCTGCGCGAAGCGCTGGAGAGATTGCGGCTCAACGACTCGTCGTTCACGTACGAGCCCGAGACGTCCGGCGCGCTCGGGTTTGGCTTCTGGTGCGGGTTTCTCGGGCTGCTGCACATGGAAATCGTCCGCGAGCGGCTCGAGCGTGAATACGCACTCGAACTCGTCGCCACCGCGCCCAACGTGGAGTACCGGGCGATTCTCAACGGCGGCAATGTCGAGATCGTCGACAACCCGTCCGCGCTGCCTACCGCCGGCGAGGTGGAGACGATCGAGGAACCGCATGTCCGCATCACCGTCCTCACACCAACGAAGTACGTCGGCACCGTCATGGAGCTTTGTCAGCAGCGGCGCGGCGACCTGACCAAAATGGAGTACCTGTCAGAAGAACGCGTCGAACTCGACTACGACGTCCCACTCGCAGACATCGTTCTCGACTTCTTCGACCAGCTGAAGTCGCGCACGCGCGGCTATGCGAGCCTGGACTACGAGCCATCGGACTACCAGGCGGCCGACCTTGTGAAGGTCGACCTCCTGCTCAACAGTGTCCCCGTCGACGCGTTCTCGGCAATCGTGCACCGCGACCGCGCGTACGAGTACGGCAAGCGCATGACCCAGAAGCTCCGTGAGTTGATCCCGCGCCAGCTCTTCGACGTCCCGATCCAGGCCGCCATCGGCGGGCGCATCATCGCTCGTGAGACGGTCAAGGCGAAGCGCAAGGACGTGCTCGCCAAGTGTTACGGCGGCGACGTCACCCGCAAGCGCAAGCTCGTCGAGCGCCAGAAGGAGGGGAAGCGCCGGATGAAGCAGATTGGCCGGGTCGAGGTTCCCCAGGAGGCGTTCGTCGCCGCCCTTCGTCTCGACGAATAGAGAGGAGAGAGATGCAGAGGCCCAGCCGACCGGGAGGAGGCAACGTTGGGTGTCTTGGCGCGTACGTACACATCCCGTTCTGTGCCCGGCGCTGTGACTACTGCGACTTCGCCACCTGGACCGACCGGGAGCACCTCGTCGACGCGTACGTCGACGCCTGCGTCACCGACGCCCGGCGACGCTTCGCGGACTCGGTGCCGGCGACGAGCGTTTTCTTCGGCGGCGGTACGCCATCGCTCTTGTCCGCCGACCGGCTGGTGCGAATCCTCGACGTCATCCCGCGCACTTCCGACGCCGAGGTCACCGTTGAATGCAACCCGGATTCCGTCGACGCCGCGAAGTTGCGCACCTACCACGGTGCCGGCGTCAACCGCTTGTCGTTCGGTGTGCAATCGATGGCACCGCACGTCCTCGCCGCTTTGGGGCGAACCCACGAGCCGGGCAACGTCGCCCGGGCCGTCGACCTGGCCCGGGCAGTCGGCTTCGCCAACCTCAACCTCGACCTGATCTACGGGGCGGCGGGTGAGACGCGGTGGGATTGGATGCGAACCCTCGACGCCACCCTCGCGCTCGAGCCCGACCACGTCAGTGCCTATGCGCTCGGCGTCGAACCGGGGACACCGCTCGCGGGTCGAGTCGCCGACGGGCGCACGGCCGCGCCCGATGACGACGACCAAGCGACCAAATACGACGTGGCCGACGAACGCCTCGGTGACGCCGGGCTGCACTGGTACGAGATCTCCAACTGGGCCCGGACCGGTCGCGAGTGCCGGCACAACCTTCTGTACTGGGAGCGGGGCGAGTACCGCGCCATCGGCTGCGCCGCCCACGGGCACCGCGCCGGACGCCGGTCGTGGAACGTGCGCACCCCCGAGCGGTACATCGAGCGGATAAAGGCCGGGCTCGATCCCGCCGCCGGCGGCGAGCGGCTCGGCGCCGAGATGCAGGCCGAGGAGGCGCTGACCCTCGCGTTACGCACCCGCGGCGGGGTGCCGACCGCGCGCAAGGCCGCGCCCACCGTCGCCGATCTGATTGCGCTCGGCCTTCTCGCGGGGGCGGGGGAGCGCGTCGTCCTCACGCGAGACGGCCGCCGACTGGCCAATGACGTCACCGCGCGACTGCTCCTCGCCGGCGCCGCCGCCCGGTAAGATTGGTCATTCGGG
>JBOGFL010000452.1:0-2567 GCA_050743285.1 Acidimicrobiia bacterium | reverse complement strand
CGATCGTCTGTACTGAGCCGGTACCTCCGTTCGCCAACACGGCGAGGGACGGGTACGCGGTGCGGGCCGCCGCCACCGCGGGTGCCCGACCCGATGCACCCGTGACGCTACGCGTCGTCGACGAGTTGCCGGCCGGGCGTGCTCCATCGGTGGCGGTGGAGCCCGGCGAAGCGATCCGGATCATGACCGGCGCGCCGATCCCGGAAGGCGCCGACGCCATCGTGATCGTCGAACGCACGGAGCGTGCCGGCGACGAGGGCGTGAACGTTCACGAGGAGGCGCCGGCGGGCGCGCACGTCCGACCGGCCGGCGGCGACCTCGATGAGGGGTCGCCGGTGTTCGACGTTGGGACGGTGCTCACACCTCCCCACGTCGGCGTGCTCGCAAGTCTCGGCTACGCGCGGGTGCCTGTCTTTCGGCGCGCCCGCGTCGGGGTCGTTTCGACGGGTGACGAGTTAGTGCCGCCGGGCGGCAGACCGCTCGAGGTCGGGCAGATCCGCGACTCGAACCGTCCGATGCTGCTCGCGCTGGTCGCCGATGCCGGCGCCGAAGCCGTCGACCTCGGCATCGCCCGCGACGACGAGGGCGTGACGGAACGGGTCCTCGACGACGCACTGGAACGTTGCGACATCGTGCTCACCACCGGCGGCGTTTCGATGGGGGAGTACGACTACGTCAAGGCGGTTCTCGACAAGCGGGCGGCCGCCGCGGGGGGCGAGTTCGTGTGGTTGCAGATCGCGATCAAGCCCGCCAAGCCGTTCGCGTTCGGGGTCGTCGCCGGGATTCCGGTGTTCGGGTTGCCCGGGAACCCGGTGTCGGCACTGGTGAGCTTCGAACTGTTCGCCCGTCCCGCGATCCTTCAGGCCATGGGCCATCCGAGGCGTTTCCGGCCCGAGGTCGACGCCCTGGCCGAGGAGCCGATGCCGCGCAAGCCCGACGGCAAGCTCCACCTCGACCGCGTCCGGCTCCGATACGAGACCGGCGGGTACCGGGCCGCGCGGACCGGTCCCCAGGAGAGCAACGTCCTGTCGGCCACCGCCGCCGCGAACGGGCTCGTCCTGCTCCCGGACGGTGACGGCATTGATGCCGGGGAGCGCGTTCGCGTCATGCGTCTGGATGCAATCGCCGACCACTAGGGGGGCCGTGGACGACAACGTCGCCAAGATTGCCGACCTGCTTCACGAGGCCGGCGAGACCCACCACGTCGTGTACCGCATCGTCGACGGCGACGACCCCGACTGGGCGTCGTGGTACTCCGAGTGGCTCGTCAACCGGTCCGAGCTCCCGGATCTGCTGGGCGCCAAACCGGTCCGCAGCGAACTCACGTGGATGCTCGTCCAGCTCGATAAGGACTACGGCGCGCAGAACATCCAAGCGCCGTGGCCCCAGTGGTACGCGACGCGGCTGATGGAGCACTTCGGGAAGTAGCTCGCCTCAGCTGGCCTACCCTGGGCGTGTGCAGCCCTTGATCGACTCGTTCGGCCGTCGGGTCAAAGACCTGCGGTTGTCGATCACCGACCGCTGCAACCTGCGGTGTACGTACTGCATGCCGGCCGAGGGACTGGAGTGGCTGCCGCGCGACGAGCTCCTCACCTATGAGGAGCAGGCGCGCATTGCGCGGGTGTGCGTAGAGCGCTACGGCTTCGACGCCGTCCGAGTCACCGGCGGGGAGCCGACGCTGCGTGCGCATCTGCCCAAGCTCGTAGCCCTGCTCGCGCCTCTCGGCGTTGATCTCGCGCTCACGACCAACGGCGTGAAGTTGCCCGACATGGCGGGCCCCCTCGCCGGTGCCGGGCTCCGGCGCATCAACGTGTCACTCGACTCGCTGCGTCCGGCCACCTTCAGAGCCTTGACCCGGCGCGACGACCTCGCCCGCGTCCTCGCGGGCATCGACGCCGCCATCGATGCGGGCCTCGATCCCGTCAAGGTGAACAGCGTTGTGATCCGGGGCGTGAACGACGACGAGATCGTCGATCTCGCCGCGTTCGGGCGCGCCAAGGGCGTGGGTGTTCGGTTCATCGAGTTCATGCCCCTCGACGCGGACGGCGAGTGGAGCATGGACCGTGTCGTCCCCGCCGAGGAGATTCTCGATCGCGTCGACGCCGTTTTCCCGCTCGAGCGCAGCGAAACGCACCGTCACGTCGAGCCCGCGGCTCGCTGCCTCTATGCGGACGGCCAGGGCGATGTCGGCGTCATCCCGAGCGTGACCGATCCCTTCTGCGCCGACTGCGACCGGGTCCGCGTCACGGCCGAGGGCCGCTTCCGCACCTGCCTGTTCGCGCTCGAAGAGGCCGACCTGCGCGCAATCCTGCGCGGCCCCGGCGACCCCGCCGAGATCGACGACCGGTTGGCGGCCGCGATCGAAACCGCGGTGGCGGCCAAGTGGGCCGGCCACTCCATCGGGCGGGTCGAGTTCGTCCGCCCCGCCCGCTCGATGAGCCAGATCGGCGGCTGACCTGGGGTTCTGCACCTAGACTCCGGGGGTGACCGCCTCGGAGTTCACGCACCTCGACCCACTGGGCCGGGCACGGATGGTCGACGTGTCGGCCAAGGAGCCCAGCCACCGC